>CAIUGL010000189.1 GCA_903898715.1 uncultured Cytophagaceae bacterium | reverse complement strand
CGTGACTTACGATCCGCATTACCTTCTGAATTCGTTTGATCCCAGTGGCCATCAAACCAAATGTTATGAATTTCTCCGTAGTTGGTGAGTAACTCGGTCAACTGCGCTTTCATGAATTTGAGATAAGAAGCATAATCCCCTTTGCCTTTACGGCCACTTTTCTGTCCAGTACGGCCGGTCTCCCAAGGATAATCGTCGCGGTACCAGTCAAGCGTTGAATAGTACAAGCCTAGTTTCATGTCTTGTTTTTTACAGGCTTCGGCGAGTTCTTTGAGGGCATCGCGCTTGAATGGGGTATTAGTGATTTTCCACTCGGACTGCTTCGTATCCCAATTGGAGAAACTATCATGGTGGCGAGTGATGAAAATGATGTATTTCATCCCGGCATTTTTGGCGATACTCACCCAGATATCTGCGTTGAATTTACTTGGATCGAAGGCGGGCATCAGCCGACCGTAATCATTTTTTGAAATCCCTTTGTTGTTCATGACCCACTCGCCATCGCCGAGCATACTGGAAAGACCCCAGTGGATAAACATGCCGTATTTACGATCTTGGAAAGCTTGGCGTTCTTGGAGATTCGCCTCAGAGGGTGTGTATTGTGCCAAAGCTGGTAAGCTCATTAAGGTGCACAAACATAACGTACTTAATTTCATAGAGAGATAAGGTTTAGGAAGAGGCAAATTATCAAATTTTTGGATAGTTTTATCAGTTTGCGAATAGGATTTTCGCGAGATTTTTTTGTTTTTTGTGTCGCGACGAGCGGCCAGACACCCTGCTGACGTCCCACTTAAATTTTCGTTTATGCAAGAAAGTGCGCCTATTTTTGATAATAATAAAATACCAGTTAAAAAGCTTTGGCAAGTGATTATCGCCTCCTCTGTGGGCACCGTGATTGAGTGGTATGATTTCTATATTTTCGGCAGCTTGTCGGCCATCATCTCCCTTTCCTTTTTTCCCAAAGAAGACCCAACTGCCGCGTTCATTTCAACGCTGGCTGCTTTTGGAGCTGGCTTTGTGGCTCGGCCATTTGGTGGCGTGATTTTTGGACGATTAGGTGATCGCATTGGTCGGAAATACACCTTTTTGTTGACATTACTCCTCATGGGCGGATCCACCTTCGCGATTGCGTTCATTCCTTCTTACTCAGAAATCGGCCTAGTAGCTCCGGCCATTTTACTTTTACTGCGGATTATTCAGGGTTTGGCATTGGGTGGTGAGTATGGTGGTGCGGCAACGTATGTGGCTGAATATGCCCCAGATGCTGAGCGCGGAAAATATACAGCCTACATTCAGACGACGGCAACACTTGGATTTTTCGTGTCTATCATCGTGATTTTAGTTTCGCAAAACCTGATGGGAGATGCGGTGTTTAGGGATTGGGGCTGGCGGGTGCCTTTCGCATTATCCGGAATTTTGGTGATCGTCTCCTATTTTATTCGTCGGAACATGCACGAATCTCCCTTGTTTTCGAAGTTGAAAGCGGAGGGTCGCTTATCTGAAAATCCGTTGAAGGAAGCGTTTGCGAGTAAAGAAAATCGCCGACTGATGTTGGTGGCCATGTTTGGTGCCATTGTGGGCCAAGGGGTGGTTTGGCATACGGGCCAATTTTACGCACAGATCTTTATCAATAAAATTTTGAAGGTGGACTTCACGACAACGAATCTCATCATAGCGGCTTCGCTTGTTATTGGAACTCCGCTTTTCGTGTATTTTGGAAGCCTGTCGGATCGCATCGGTCGAAAAAAGGTGATGCTGGGCGGTATGGCGCTAGCTGCCATTTTCTACTATCCGCTCTTCGCGTGGATGTCGGACATCGTGGATCAAGAAGGAACCCTCATAGGCGATGCCTATTTCTTAACCATGACGGGCAAAGTACAATTAGCCTTTATATGTACCTGCTTGGTTACGTTCGCCGCTATGGCCTATGGTCCAATTGCTGCATTTTTAGTTGAATTATTCCCAACCAAAATTCGGTACACCTCCCTCTCCATTCCCTATCACTTTGCGAATGGGGTGTTTGGCGGATGCGCGCCATTTGTGGCAACGTGGTTAGGCGCCGTGACGCATTCTAATTTTGCGGGTATCTTTTACCCCATCGCATTGGCAGCCATCACGGTAATTGTGGGGGCAATTTACTTGCCGGAGACGAAGGGGAGAGCGTTAATGGACTAAATAGACGTTGGACGTTAGACGTTAGACCATCTAATTTATACTAGTGCGACTTTTCTTTCTTTTAACGACCAGCGTCCAGTGTCTAACGTCCAGCGTCTAATTTTTTTATTCGATTAATTAACAAACCCGCTAACACAATTGGCAAGGAGAATACAATAAATCGAGTTGAAATACTGGCCCCCGAATCAGCCAAAAGCCCAAATAGACTGGGACCTAGAATGGCCCCAAACCGACCCATTCCCATTGCCAAACCTACGCCCGTTGACCGAATCTCTGACGGATAAATCCGCGTCGAAGCCGGATACATCGTATTGAATCCTCCCTGAACAAAGAACCCAATTCCAAAGGTCAGCGCAAACTTCAACACAAAGTCCTGATCCAAATTGCCATACAAATTCAAGAGTACAAACGCGAGAATCACATACACCAAAATCACACGTTTAATCCCTACGCGACCAATCAAAAGCCCCATCACAAATACACCCGAAAAGGCCCCTAAATTCATGGCAGTACCGATGTAGGTGGCGAGTTCAAATGGCATGCCGGATTGTTTGGCAAGAATAGGGACCCAACTTAACACCGTGTACAAGGTGATAAATCCGAAGAATGTTGCCAACCATAATTGAATGGTCGACTGTCGAAATTCCGGCACAAATAAATCACGCCAGGAAGATATTTTGGTAACACGATTCGCTCGATCTAGGTAAGCGGGAGATTCAGGCAAGACAAAAAATACGGCCACCAACATCACCAAAGAAAACAGCCCGGCGGTTAAATAGGCAAAACGCCAACCATATACAGGAACAATCCAAGCGCTGACGAAGCCGGTCAGGATGGCACCTAAAGGCCAACCGCCCTGAACGATTCCCACATTAAAATCGCGTGTTTTGTCCGTTGAAAATTCAGCAGCCACCGTGGCTAGGTTGGGTAGAATACCGCCGATACCTAAACCGGTAATCACCCGACAAGCCAATAATAATCCATAATGGGTCGAAAAATTAACTAATAACATGCCCAGACTGATCAGAAATAAGGAAATCAAAAAGATCTTCCTCCGGCCTATTCGATCCCCAAAAGGTGCCAAAATAAAGCAACCAGCGGTCATTCCTCCCAAGCCCGAGCTAAAAATATAGCCAAGCTCCGCATTGGTCAATCCGAATTCCTTCATGATTTCCGAGCCCGTAAACGACACTAAAAGGACATCAATTCCATCATTGAAATTCAATAAAAAGCAAAGTGCTACCACTCCAATTTGGAGCCAAGACATGGAATTTTTCATGCGATTTGGACGACTATTTTTCCTGGATGTCCATGTGTTGCGGCTTCTAAACCAGCTTGAACATCCGACAATGGAATGTATTTTGAAATGATTTGACCGGGATGAATTTCGCCCGCAACGATTAAGTGAATCACCGCTTGAAAATCAACGGGATGATCATAAATCAAGGAGCCTTTGATCGAAATGCCCCGACGAACCAAATCCAGCGGCGTAAAGCTGGCCTGTTTTTCCGAAAGCCCAAGTAGCAAAATTTGGGAGCCTCGCGGTGCATCCGTACATAATTGCGTAGTCGCCGCCGCAGATCCTGTACATTCGAACAACACACGAACATCCGCCTGCTGCCAGTCCCCCGATTGCGCACCCAAAGAGATAGCTTTGTCGACCAACACCTGATTCAAATCCGCAACATAAACAATCAATCCGCGCTGAACCGCAAGATGGGTAATCAACATCCCGATTGCCCCGAGCCCCAACACATAAATGGCGTCTCCCGCCACAAGATTCGCATGTTTCAAGGCATTAAACGCCACGGCGGTTGGCTCAATCGTCACCGCATCCGCATCAGAAACAGCATCAGGCAACGCATGGGCGAAGTCGGCAGGCAAACAGACATATTCCGCAAAACAACCCGGCGCATTTAGTCCAATAGTTCGTTTGTTTGGGCAAACCGTTGCTTGTCCACGTTTACAATATAGACACGTTCCACACGGTGCATTGGGGTCAATCACCACGCGCTGACGGATTATCCGGTCAACACCAGAGCCGACGGCATCGATATATCCCCAACCTTCATGACCAATGATTGTGGGTTCGGGGAGCGGCCGGTGCCCACCATAATAATGCACATCTGAGCCGCAAATGCCCACTTCTTGTAACCGAATACGTATCTGTCCTGGCCCTGGTTCAGGCTTAGGATCGTCACGAAACGCGATGATTTTGGGGGCGTTTAAATAAGCGGCGCGCATGATAATATCTGATTGAACTCAATGATTTCTCCGGATGGCCCTTTGACATTAAAGAAACGGGTACCATTCTTCCAGAATTGTAAAAAGGTAGGCGTGGCCTCTAAGATTTCAAATCCAGCCTTTTTCAACGTTTCGAACGCATGGTCCACATCAGTGACATCGATGGCAAAATGATCCACATGTCCATTTTTGCGTTGCTTAATTTCAGCTAATTGCTTCTCGGGCATTTGGTATAATTCAACAATCACCTCGTGATTTTTCATCATCACGCAGGTGCCAAAACCACCGTCAAACTCAAAGGGAGATTCCATCACATTCTCAAAACCAAGTCGCTCGTAGAAAGGGATCGAAACTTCCAGGTCGTGCGCGGGAATACCGATATGCTGGATTTTATGGATAAAATCGATTTTCATAGGTGTTTTCATTTGGTTTGAGACACCTAAAATAAGGCTAATTATTTTACCACCGGGCGTGCGTAGGGTAATTTTTGCACCAAATTCATGTCATAGTAGGCCGATAACCCCAACGATGCCACGCTGCCTGCCGCGTCCAAATTCAAAAACCCGTCGGCATCCATAAACGCCGGATCCACAAAGGCATGTTGCAAAGATCCAATCACCAAAAACGTATTGTTCAGCTCAATGGGAATAATTTGCTCCAATTTCATGGCGTATTGCACCGGACTTCCGCCAACGAACGGCACGGGAAAGTCGGCCTGATACATGGGTTCTAAACCTACTTCCGCAAATTCACTCACGCCATCGGCGTATTTGGCACTGGTCTGATGTGCTTGGGAAATTTGATCCGATGCGATGTGATTGATCGTGTAATACCCTGTGGCCTCGATGTTACGCAAGGTATGCGGCGCGGCCTCCAGCGGACGATTCACGAAAGCGATCAAGGCAGGATCTGCCCCAAGGTGCACGATATTACTAAAGATGGCGAGGTTCAGATGTTGGTCTTTATCCTGCGACGCAATCAAGGATGCACTTTTAAACCCAGAAAGCGAGTTCACAAAATTTGCACGCGTAAAGCGATCCCAATTCGCCAAATCCGCTAAAGAAAAATGTTTCATGTTGTCCTAACGCGTTCCCGCCCTTTTTGTTTACACTTTAACGGTCCATTTTACGTAGGTCAGCACACGCAAAATAGCATACCAAATCACCAAATAGACCACCGCTCCCGCCAACGACGCAACGTATGGATTGGATATATGTCCCGCAATGGCTTGTTGGTACATCCAACCCACAATTCCCTGATCGCCAACTTTAATCATATTCAGTGCGCGCGGAATAATTCCCGAAAAGAAAAACACAAGCATCGGATGCATCCCAAATAAGAGTATGGGGGCGATGAAGGTTGTTTGGTTTTTCTCATCTACGAGGTAGCGCAAAACGGCTAGACTGAGTAAAGCCCAGCCGGCGGTCACGCAAACAAATGAACTTGTCCACAAAGCTTTGTTCATCGGGAATGTCAGGTCCCAACTAAATCCAATCACTAACAAAATAAGGCCTCCCAAGGCTAAAAGGTGCGTTTTTCGGAGCTGAGTACCTGCAATCAGTCCGATGATGCCTGTCGCGATCGCGGGAATGGTACTTAAAATTCCTTCAGGATCCCAGGTTTTGGACACCGCCCATAAATGTCCGGGCAGTACTAAATTATCCACATACGCCGCCAAATTAGTTCCCTCGTTTAAATTGGCCGGACCCACGCCAGGCACTGGAATCAAAGTCATGATGGCCCAATAACCTACAAGCAGAACGACTGAAATGACTGCGAGGATGGGCAAATTGACACGGCCATAGGCAAAACCCACGATTGCATATACCACCGCAATACGCGGTAATACCCCCGGAATACGCACCGACTTAAAATCTTCTAGACCACTAAATGCCAATCCAAACATCATCACTGCCAAGACAATCGATACGAACAATTGATTTTTCGCCGCGTATTTTCCAAGGAGCGCGATTGTGATGAGTGCCGTGAAAACTAGGCGAATCAGTAACAAAGGGATTCCGTCTAGATCTCCCACATGTATCCGACTGAAAAAACTGAGAAAGAAACCTAATAAAAATATGCGCAGCGTGCGCGTGATTAATTTGGATATTGGAACGGGTTCGCCGTCGGGTTTGGCGAGTACAATCGAGACACCTACGATGAACAAAAAGAAGGGGAAAACAAGATCGGTGAGCGTGCAGCCATGCCATTTGGCATGTTCAAAAGGCGCATAAATATGGCCCCAATCTCCAGGATTATTGACCAAAGTCATGAGCATCACAGTCAGGCCACGAAAAACATCTAGGGAGATGACGCGGTTTTGCATAGGTAAATCGGTTAATTTGCAGGTAAAGCTAAAAAAATGATTTTAATAAATATCGCCTTGGCCATGTTGAGTTACCATACGCCGGATTCTTCGGCAGTCAACCTCCTCGTAGGTTCATATACGCGCCAAGGAAATCCCGGCATCGAGATCATCGATCCGCAAACCCGAAAAACGGTTCACGCCGTTGCGCAGTCGCAAGCTTCGTATCAGGCCTTGTCGAAGGACCAACAATACCTATTCTCGGTCCACGAGGAAGTAGACGGGAAAGGCGCAATTAGCTCCTACAAGCAAGAAAATGGCACTTTTTCGCGTCTGAGTACCCAGTTGACACAAGGCGACGCGCCCTGCTACGTCTTATTTCGCGAGGCGAGTCAAACCGTTTATGTCGCCAATTACCTGGGTGGGAACCTCAGTGTTTTTCAAACGAAAGCTGGGCAGATCCAGCCAATCAGCCAAAATATTGTCTATCCAAAACCGAGTCATGCGCACATGGCGGTGGTTATGCCGGATGGGGGCCAACTGGTCGTTACGGATTTGGCGGCGGATAAAATTCACGTGCATGCGTTACTATCCAATGGCCTTGTGGCGACACAGTATGAGGATGTAGAATTGCCGAAAGGAACGGGGCCGCGGCACATGGTATTTAATTCATCGGGGGATATTGCTTATGTACTTGGAGAATTGAGCGGGACGGTGGATGTATTTCGAATTTATGCGAATGAGTTTACGCACCTGCAACGAATTGTGATAGACCAAAGTGCCGGGAATCCGAATCATGCCAGTGCCGATTTGCACCTGTCGCCCGACGGAAAATGGTTGTTGGCCTCCAATCGTAAAACTCAAAATTCCATTCGAATATTAGCCGTTTTACCTTCTGGTGAATTGCGCGATCACAAAGAGGTAATCGTGGGAAAGATGCCTCGAAACTTTCAGTTTGACCCGAGCGGACGCTTTGTTTATGTGGCGAGTCAAGGGGAAAATCGCATCCAAAAATTTGCTTTCAAAGATGGGGAATTAAGCGATACGCAGGAGGATATTGAGGTGAAACAACCGGTGGCGATCTTGTTTTTGAGGAAATAAAAGACGGTTAGTTTCGCGTCTCTACAAAATGAAAAAAGCCCCAGAATTTCTCCCGGGGCTTTTCATTTAGTCTGCTCGATTCACATAAACGTATGTACTAATCTCTGGCCGCTTACCAAAGAAGTCAATCAAGTAATAATAGGTACCATCTGGAAGCTCCACTCCCTTATTGTCCGTACCCGCCCAATTGTTCTGGTAGTTGTTGGTTTCGTAGACGAGCGTGCCCCAACGGTTATAAATCATCAAGTGGTTCGGCTCGTATCTCAAAATACCTGGGATGATTAAGAAGTCGTTCTTTCCATCGCCATTAGGTGAGATACCTCGCGGCTTCAACAAGTCACAGATGTCTTTGTCCAAACGGTTCGAGATACCATCCTTATCGCAATCCGGTAGATTACCTAGGTTGATGTCATCTTCTAGCTTATCCAAGATTCCATCGCCATCCGTGTCCGTGTCTACGTAATCCGCTAGGCCGTCTTTGTCGGTGTCTAGTGGCGCTTGATCGAGGCTTGTGATTCCACGCTCATCCGCATCGCTGTAACCATCATTGTCTGAATCTAGGTCTAGGTAGTCAGGTCTTCCGTCATTGTCCGTGTCTTTGGTGCCTTCAAACTTATCTGCAATGCCATCACCATCCGAGTCTAGATCCAAGTAGTTCGGGATGCCATCTTTATCCGTATCGATGGTCGTCTCGACTAGATCCGTGATCCCGTCGTTATCGGAGTCGGTATCGATGTAGTTAGGCTTACCGTCTTTATCCGTATCTACATTCGTCTCTGTCTTATCATCGATCTTGTCATTGTCTGAGTCTAGATCCAAGTAATCTGGTGTGCCGTCCGTATCTGTGTCTAGTGGAGATTCAGGAGTCTTGCCAGCTTCGGTTTGATCCGTGATGCCGTCATTGTCTGAGTCTAGGTCAAGGTAGTTGGCCGTGCCATCTTTGTCCGTGTCTAGTGGCTTTTCTGGGTTAGCGCCTGCCTCGATTGCATCGGGGATGCCGTCGCCGTCTGATTCCGTATCAACGTAATCTGACTTACCGTCTTTGTCCGAGTCTACTTCCGTCTCGATCGCATCAGGGATACCATCGCCATCCGAGTCTGTGTCTTGGAAGTTCAGCTTGCCATCTGCGTCGGTATCAATCGCCTTCTCGTTCTTATCTAGGATCTTGTCATTGTCGGAGTCTTCATCTCTAAAGTCTCTCATGCCATCTTTGTCGGTGTCTACATCCGTTTCAATCGCATCGAGGATCGTGTCGTTATCTGAGTCTAGATCTTCAAAGTCGGCCGTTCCGTCTTTGTCTGTATCTACCGCCGTTTCGATAATGTCTAGGATCTT
>CAIUGL010000188.1 GCA_903898715.1 uncultured Cytophagaceae bacterium | reverse complement strand
TTAGGATTTAGTGGTGACATAGGCCGATTTGATTATCCCTTGCACATAGACCCACATCCTTTGCCTGCTTGTGATTATCTAGTTTGCGAAAGTACTTATGGAAATCGTGTTCATGAGGATAAGACTTCGCCGATGGACGCTTTGGCAAAAATCATCAAGGAGACATGTATTGATAAACCAGGACGTTTAATTATTCCTGCTTTCTCTGTAGGTCGGACGCAAGCTGTTTTATATACGCTCAATCGCTTAATTGAAGAGCAGAATTTTCCTGCTATCCGTGTGTTTACGGATAGTCCCATGGGTCGTAGTTCTACACGGATTTACGGTAAGAATCTTTCCTACCTAAATCCAGAAGCGCGCGCGTTTCACAAGGAATACGATGATATTTTTGATGTAGAGAATTTAGTCTTCCTTCAAACAGAAAAAGAGACGCGGGCAATTAAGAATTACCATGAACCGTGCATCATTATTTCTTCTTCAGGAATGATTTCAGGTGGCCGTGTTGAACAGCATATTGCCGACAATATTGGTAATTCATATTGTACCATTTTGTTGATTGGTTACTCGGCAGAAGGTACGCTTGGAAAACAGCTGTTAGAAGGTACAGATGTTATTCGTGTGAAGGATCGTGAATACCGCGTAAATGCCCAAATTAGGAAAATAGATGTGTTTTCTGGCCATGCTGACCAAACTGGGCTATTGCGGTTTATTAAAGATCAGAATCCTACATCGCTTAAAAAGATATTTTTATCTCATGGTGAAGAAGAAAGTATGTTGGAATTTAAGGATAAGATTCACGAACTTGGATTCAAGGAAGTTATTTTACCTTCCAAGCACGATACTTTCGACCTATAATTTTTTATTTTTGTATTGAATTTAAAATCCTCTTATGAGAACTTTATTAGAATTTGAAAAGCCAATTGCGGAATTAGAAGATAAGTTGATTGAAATGCGCAAATTAGCTCTGGAGAATAATGTGGATGTAACAAGTGCTGTTGCCTCGCTAACTGATAAAATATTAGAATTGAAAAAGGAAACCTTCGCAAATTTGACGCGTTGGCAACGTGTTCAACTATCGCGTCACCCAGATCGTCCCTACACATTTGATTATATTGAGAAGATGTGTACTGAGTTTATCGAGATTCACGGTGATCGTTCTGTGGCAGATGACAAAGCAATGGTAGGCGGATTTGGAAATATTGATGATGAGTTTTCGGTGATGTTTATAGGCCAACAAAAAGGTCGGAATACCAAGCAGCGTCAATTGCGTAATTTCGGAATGCCGAATCCAGAAGGATATCGCAAGGCGCTTCGCCTAATGAAGATGGCGGAGAAATTCAATAAACCAATCGTTTGTTTAATTGATACACCTGGTGCTTTTCCTGGTTTGGAAGCTGAAGAACGAGGTCAAGGAGAAGCTATCGCACGAAATATCCGGGATATGTTTATGTTAAAGGTTCCCGTGATTTGTATTATAATTGGCGAAGGAGCTTCCGGTGGTGCTTTGGGCATCGCTGTAGGTGATCGTGTCTTAATGATGGAAAATACGTGGTATTCTGTTATTTCACCTGAATCTTGTTCATCTATTTTATGGAGAAGCTGGAATTATAAAGAGCAAGCAGCTGAAGCTTTAAAACTTACTGCTGACGATATGTTAGGCAATGGTTTGATTGATGGCATTATTCCTGAACCATTAGGTGGTGCGCATTTAGATATGGATGCGGCTGTTGGCCTAGTTAAAGCAGTCATCAAAAAGGAATTAGCCATTTTAAACAAAATGGATCCACAAGAACGCATCATGTCGCGAATTGAGAAATTCGGTAAGATGGGCGTTGTCGTAGAATAAGTTTATGGAAGCTGGCGTCGCAGTAGTTTTCGATTTAGGTAATGTATTGTTGCCCATACGGTTGGATTTAACGTATGCTGCATTTGCCAACTACACTTCTTATTATTCACCAGAAGAAATTCATTACATCACTGAGCAGGAAGCTTTGTGGGTTCCGTATGAATCAGGTCTTGAATCATGTGATCAATTTAGAGATCGTTTAAGATCTCGTTTTCAGATGGAATGTACCGACGAAGAATTTGATCATGTTTTTTCTGCCTTGCTATTAGATTTTCCTGTAGACGTAATCGAATTAATTCAAGAGGTTAAGTCTAGCTTTCCAATCTATTTACTGAGTAATACAAGTAAAATTCATTCCGAGCGATTTTTAACAAACGACTCCTTGTTTACTTTGTTTGATCAGGTACATCTTTCTTACGAGATGGGTGTTTCGAAGCCGGATCAAGTGATATACCAACAAGTCGTTGATTCCAACCAATTACAGAACCAACGGGTGGTGTTTTTTGATGATAATCAAGCCAATGTGCGATCTGCACGAGATTTTGGTTGGGATGCAGTATTAATTAATCCATCAACTTCATTCACACAAATAAGAAATCATTTACATCAATATGTTAATTAAATCTTCATTATTCGATTTAGCTTTTCGCTTATCTGGTTGGAAATTAGTGGGCGATGTACCCACGCACCTTCCGAAGAGTTTGATTATTGTTTGTCCGCATGCGACTTGGAAAGATT
>CAIUGL010000187.1 GCA_903898715.1 uncultured Cytophagaceae bacterium | reverse complement strand
GTTGATTAATTGGGTAGCAAAACTATGGAAACTTTAATAGATTACAAAGTTTTCTTGTACTATTTTTAGATGGGTGGCGACAAATAAGTTTTAACGGCCGTAGTCATCTTGTAAGCGGACGATATCTGATTCGTCCGAAGGATGCTGCGCATCGGTATGTTGCCATATCTCTGCAACCACACCCCATTGCCCTAATCCAATCAAGCGATGACGCTGACCGATCGGCAACGTAATGCATTCACCTTCTTGATAGGTACCAGGCTCTTGCTGCTCGTCCGTTTCTGAAATAGCCACACCTACGGGGCCATGAATGACAGTCCACAATTCAGCGCGCCGAAAATGGTATTGCCAGGAAAGTCGTTTTTGAGGCCCAACGACTAAAAACTTAGGACTTAACTTTTGGGTGATTTGAATCGCATCTAAGGAAAGATGCGGAAAAAATTGAGCGGCAAATTTTGGAGCTTGATCTTCTTGGAGGACGAAAAAGCCTCCCCATGGGCGATCGTGATCTTGGGCTACAATGGTATACCCTTGTGCTAAGATAAACGATTCAACTTGGTTAAAAATTTCAGTGGGGGTATTTCCGGTCAATTGCATGTTTTAATATTTTGGCAAAAATAAAAAAAAGACGGGAGAGAGCCCCCGTCTTTTCGATTTAACCTGTGAAAACTTATTACATGGTCCAGCCAGCGCGGTATTCACGCTTCACGAATTGGTTCGCTGCCTCGAAGTTCGTGATACGCATATTCGCCGCATCCCACTCGAGCTGTTGGCGCCCAATATACTTTGCATTCCGGCCTTCGCCTTCACGCAACATATAGGAACGAATCGCTAAGTTACCCATCAAGACAGACTCCGTAAACGGACCTGCATAATCAAATGGAGAACTAACTTCCATGTTTCCGAATCCAGCCTTACAAGCCTCTACCCACTGGGTATTGTGACCGCCTGCACCACCGATTACGCGTGGCAAGCTTGCTTTTGGAAGATCTGCTTCATCCACACGCTTACCATTTTTAAACACTTTTGGATACATACCATACGTACCACATGTCATAATTCCTTTGGTTCCGATTAAGATAACACCATTCGTTCCATCTGGATCGCCGATGATTTCAGTTGCCGGAATACCTGCAGGATGTGGTGCGCGAAGACCACCATCAAACCAAGTTAACTTAACATTAGACTTGTTCTTTGCAGATGGGCCATAGTTTAATGTAACCATTGAAGATGGAGGACATCCTTCTGGAATCCACTCAGGAACCCAGTCATTTAAAAATACAGAGCCTACGGAACACTCAACGTTCAATGCATCACGAATTCCTAATACTTTGAATGGAGGATCTAATAAGTGGCAACCCATATCACCTAACGCACCTGTACCATAATCCCACCAGCCTCTCCACTTAAATGGAATAAAGGCAGGATTAAACTCACGGTATTTAGCAGGTCCTAACCAAAGATCCCAATCCAATTCAGCTGGTACAGGATGTCCCGATGCTGGGTATGAAATTCCTTGTGGCCATACGGGACGGTTTGTCCAAACCAATACTTCTGAAACTTTTCCAATCACACCGCCATCGAACCACTCCGTCATTTGACGAACACCGTCGCCAGATGAACCTTGGTTACCCATTTGAGTAACTACTTTCATCTCACGCGCTTTTTCCGTCATCATACGCGCTTCATAAATGTCGTGCGTTAATGGCTTCTGAACATATACGTGTTTCTTACGACGCATCGCTTCCATCGCAATGGTTGTGTGCGTATGATCGGGAGTAGACACAATAACCGCATCTACATGATCTCCCTCGGCCTCTAATGCCTTACGAAAATCCTTATAATAATTTGCTTTAGGGAAGTCTTTGCGCGATTGTGCTGCGCGGCGATCATCTACGTCGACTAGGGCAACAATATTTTCAGCCCCTTTATTGAATGAACTCATGATATCGCTTTGGCCTTTTCCGCCGGCACCGATACCCATAATGTTTAATTTGTCAGAAGGAGCTTTATATCCTTTTCCGAGTACGTGACGCGGTACGATATAAAAACTTCCTGCAGCTAATCCTGCTTTCTTTAGAAAGCTTCTTCGTGAATTATTTCCCATAGTTGAATGATTTAGTTTGCATGACTTTTTCCAAGCCAAAGACCCAAAAATTGTCCGGGTGCTAAATTGCCAAAATACCTCGAAATAAGCAATCATTTTCTTGATATTTTCCAAATCTATAGGCCTATGGCAGGATAGCACAAAAAAAGGGGATTCGTTTCCGAATCCCCTTTTGATCAAAACTTAAAACAAATATTACTCTGCTTTCTTAGATTTCTTCTCTAATTTTTTGATCGCTTGCTCACGCTCAACGCCTTCCATTTGCTCTTTCAAAGCAGATAAAGCACCGATATCTCCCATCGTCGACTTCTCAGCAGTTACTGTAGCTGTCTTCTCTGTAGTTTTTGTTGCTTTCTTCTTCTCTACTTTTACTTCTTCAACTGGCGCACCTGAGAATGTACGTGTATGCGAAAGGATGATCTTACGTTCTTCCTTGTGGAATTCAGTAACAACAAAATCCAACGCCTCACCTACTTCAGCAGCCGACTCATCTGCTTTCGTCAATTGCTTCAATGGAGACAAACCTTCAATACCGTAAGGTAATTCTAGTGTGGCCATTTTATCGCTCTTCGAAATAACAGTTGCCTTGTGAACAGAACCTACTGTAAATACACTTTCAAATGTATCCCAAGGATTCTCTTCCAATTGCTTGTGACCTAAAGCTAAACGACGGTTGTCCGCGTCTAACTCAATCACGATTACGTCTAACGCATCTCCAACCTTAACAAATTCAGATGGGTGCTTGATTTTCTTTGTCCAAGACAAATCAGATACGTGAACCAAACCATCGATTCCCTCTTCTAACTCAAGGAATAAACCAAAGTTAGTCAAGTTACGAACCGTTCCTTTGTGCTTCGTTCCTACTGCATATTTAGACAACAAATCTGTTTTGTTCCAAGGATCTTCAGTCAATTGCTTGATACCTAAAGACATCTTGCGCTCAGAACGATCTAATGTCAACACAACTGCTTCCATTTCATCGCCGACCTTCAAGAAATCTTGTGGGTTACGCAAGTGCTGAGACCATGACATCTCAGAAACGTGGATCAAACCTTCAACGCCTGGCAATACTTCTAAGAAAGCACCGTAATCCGCAACGTTAACGATTTTACCTTTTACTTTTGATCCAACTTCCACGTCAGCTGCTAAAGCTTCCCATGGATGTGCTTGTAATTGCTTCATACCTAATGAGATACGCTTCTTGTTCTCATCAAAGTCTAATACAACTACTTGGATTTTTTGATCTAATTTCAACACCTCTTGTGGGTGGTTGATACGTCCCCACGAGATATCTGTAATGTGCAATAAACCATCCACACCACCTAAGTCGATGAACACACCGAAATTAGTCATGTTTTTGATCACACCTTCTAATACTTGACCCTTATCTAAGTTGTTCAAGATCAATTGACGTTGCGCCTCAAGATCCTTCTCAATCAATACTTTGTGAGATACAACTACGTTGTCATTTGTATGGTTGATTTTAACCACCTTAACTTCCATATTCTTGCCAACAAAAATATCGAAATCACGAATTGGCTTCACATCAATTTGAGATCCTGGCAAGAATGCCTCGATTCCAAAAATATCTACGATCAAACCACCTTTTGTACGACGTTTTACGAAACCATTGATGATTGTATCTTCTTCCAAAGCTTTCTCAATGTTCGTCCAAGCGCCCATTACCTTCGCTAATTTGCGAGATAAGATCAATTGGCCATTTGAATCTTCTTGATTCTCAATGTAAACTTCTACTTCATCTCCAGCTTTCAAATCCGGCATATCGCGGAATTCAGATGCAGATACTAAACCATCAGACTTAAATCCAATGTTTACAATTACTTCACGGTCTGTCTTGCTCACAACAACCCCCTTCACAACTTCCTTCTCAGTTACCGAGTTTAGAGTAGCCTCAATAGCTGCCTCCATTTGTGCTTTTTGATCCGTAGTATAATTACCACCGAATCCTTTTCCTTCAACTAAATCCCAGTCGAAATCCTTTTTTACTTTTGTCATATATACTTGCCCTAGATACATCAACACGCTGGGCTAACGTGCTGAAATTAAGTGTAAAACAATTTTTAAATTGGGGTGCAAAGATAGGTAGAATAATTTTATTTTCAAGCAAATTCTTTAAATTGGAAGTTCAATAACCTATTTACCATGAAAAAATCAGTTTCTTGGCTCGCTGCAGCCATTTTTGCTTGCACCTTTTTTATGGGTAATGCGCAATCCAACTCACTCAAAACCAACATGTTTATTTCTGAAAAGCCATTTGGCAAAACTGCTGCCAACGAACCCGTTACACTCTATACCCTGAAAAACACCCAAGGCATGGAAGTGCATATCATGAATTACGGAGCCATCATCACCAAAATCATCGTGCCCGATAAAAACGAAGTCATGGAAGATGTGGTACTAGGATTCGATAGCGTAGCGGATTACATCAAAGATTCGCCCTATTTCGGAGCCGTAGTAGGTCGGTACGGAAACCGCATCGCCGCAGGAAAATTCAACCTAGATGGAAAAAGCTATACACTGGCCGCACAAAATAATGGCCAACACCTACATGGCGGATTAAAAGGCTTCGATAAAAAAGTATGGAAAACAGTTGCCAAAAAAGACGGTAGCGTCACCCTAAGCTATTTATCCGCAGATGGAGAAGAAGGATTTCCGGGCAATTTAGAAATTCAAGTCACGTATTCACTCAGTGAAGAAAACGCCATTTCGATGGATTATGTGGCAAAAACAGATCAGGCAACGGTGTTGAATATTTGCAACCACTCGTATTTTAATCTTTCAGGAAATGTAAAACGCGATGTGCTGGATCACAACATCCAATTAAACGCACCATTCTTTATTCCAATTGACAAGGTGCTTATTCCAACGGGCGAGATCAAATCCGTAAAAGGTGGTCCATTTGATTTTACGACTCCTAAAAAAATCGGGTTAGATATCAATGCGGAGGATACGCAAATTGCCTTCGGCGGAGGATATGATCACTGCTATGCATTTGATAAAGCGCCGGGAGCTTATGGCAAAATCGCACGCGTGGAAGATCCAACTTCAGGTCGGGTGATGGAAGTTTTCACCACCGAACCAGGGGTTCAATTCTACACAGGAAATAATTTGGATGGGCACCTCACGGGTAAATATGGTGCCAAATACACGAAAAGAACGGGTTTTTGTTTAGAAACACAGCATTATCCAGACTCTCCGAACAAACCCAACTTCCCATCGACTGTACTGCGACCGGGAGAAACTTACACGTCGAAAACCGTCTATCAGTTTTCAACAAAATAAACATGAACGCCGCCGGGATTAAACACCTGGCGGCATTTTTTTAGCCTCATTCCAGTATATATCCATTTCCGATAAGGTCATCTCCGATAGGTTTTTACCCATTTCGGCCGCCCGCTTTTCGAGGTGCTGAAAACGATACATGAATTTTCGATTTGTTCGCTCTACAGCTGTCTCAGGATTGATATCAATAAAGCGCGCAAAGTTTACCAAGCTGAAAATCAAATCGCCCAATTCCCCTTCTGCCTCCTCCTTTTGAGCTACCGTTAATTCTTTGCCCACAAAAGTCTCTTTAAACTCCCCAAGCTCCTCTTCCACCTTCTCCCAAACTTGCTCCTTTTCTTCCCAATCAAACCCAGCGCCACGTGCTTTTTCTTGAATGCGCATAGCTTTCACTAAGGCCGGCAATGAATTTGGCACGCCTCCCAAAACAGACTTATTGCCTTCTTTTAATTTCAATGCTTCCCAGTTGGCCTTCACCTGCTCCTCCGTCTCCGCCACCAAGTCACCATAAATGTGCGGATGACGCGAAATCAATTTCTCGCAAATCCCATGTAACACAGATGTCACATCAAAATCTCCCGTCTCCGATCCAATTTTACTGTAAAAAACCAAATGCAACATAACATCCCCAATCTCCTTCCGAATTTCAGCCATATCCTTGGATAAGATCGCATCGGACAATTCATACGTCTCCTCGATGGTCAAATGACGTAAGGTATCCATGGTCTGCTTTTTATCCCAAGGACATTTCTCGCGCAAATCATCCATCACACATAACAAGCGATCAAAGGCCTCTGCAGCAGCTGGGTATCTCATATCTAAGGATTTAATGCGTATAAACGGACGTAGTCAATCAAAAATTTATTGGGGAAAATTGTATCGTCCACACCTTTTTGACCTCCCCAATTTCCACCTATCGCCAAATTCAACAAGATATGTTGCTTCTTGTCAAATGGCCATTCTTCCCAACCACGACCCGAATTTTCAAAGGTAAAGTATAATTTTCCATCAATGTAGGACTTCACATACTGAGGCGTCCATTCCATCGTATAGACATGAAACTCCGTATCGAAATCATCCAAGCGGGTCGTTGCCGTTTTTTGCGTATTAATGACGTGGTTAAAAGCTTTGGTGTGAATGGAAAAATGCATGACGCCCGGATTGTAGCCCACATGCTCTAGAATATCAATTTCCCCGTTATCTGGCCAATAAGCAGAACCATAGTCGGACTGGCTGGCCAACATCCAAATGGCTGGCCAATTACCACGGCCCGCTGGAATTTTGGCACGAACCTCAACCTT
>CAIUGL010000186.1 GCA_903898715.1 uncultured Cytophagaceae bacterium | reverse complement strand
TTTCATGTTGATATTGGTTTTAGGTGCCAATTTCACGGTGCTGTTTATTGGCTGGGAAGGGGTAGGACTTTGCTCCTATTTATTGATCGGATTTTGGAATCAGAAAAATAGTTATGGAGATGCGGCGCGTAAAGCGTTTATCATGAATCGGATAGGTGACTTGGGATTCTTAGTAGGTATCTTCTTGTTAATTCAAGATTTCGGCACAACGGATTATACGGCTATTTTTTCAGCCATTAGCGAAGGCAATGTTCCTGAAAATGTAGGCTTAATTTCTTTCTGTTTGTTTATCGGTGCCATGGGCAAGTCAGCACAAATTCCGTTGTTTACTTGGCTACCTGATGCCATGGCTGGTCCAACACCAGTTTCGGCATTAATCCACGCGGCAACGATGGTAACGGCAGGTATCTACATGGTCATCCGCGCTAATGTATTGTTCGAGTTAAGTCCAGACGTATTGGATTTTGTTGGCTGGATTGGCCTTGCTACCGCTTTACTCGGTGCAGCAATTGGTTTATTCCAAAACGACATCAAAAAAGTATTAGCCTATTCTACGGTATCCCAATTAGGCTACATGTTTATGGGATTAGGTGCCTCAGCTTATACGGCATCTTTCTTTCACGTCATGACGCACGCATTCTTTAAGGCCTTGTTGTTTTTAGGGGCAGGTTCTGTGATTCACGCGATGTCCGACGAGCAAGACATTCGTAAAATGGGTGGATTAAAAAGTCATTTACCTATCACTTACATAACATTTTTGTTAGGGACAATTGCCATTGCGGGTATACCTCCTTTTGCTGGTTTCTTCTCTAAAGATGAGATATTGGCTAGCTTGTATCATCACGATCCAATCATGTGGTGGTTGGCGATCTTAGGTTCAGCCATGACGTCATTCTACATGTTCCGCGTATTTATTTTAACATTCTTCGGCGAATTCAGAGGTTCGCAAAAACAGGCAGACCATTTGCATGAATCGCCGTGGACGATGACACTACCATTGATCATTTTAGCTATTTTCTCAGTCGGAGGTGGAATCATCAATTTGCCACATTTTGCCGGCGGAAATGAATTTTTAGCCCATTGGTTAGCCCCACTACTTCCTGCAGCTGGTGAGGCCGCCGAAGTTAATTTCTTAAGCTTAGAAGGAGGAGCGCCACTATTAGCTGCCTTTTTACCTGCGGCGCTGGCAATCTATGTTTTTGGTATGCAGAAATCTGTCCCAGGATCGGATGAATCAGTTTCAGGAATTCAAAAGGTAGTATACCATAAATTCTATATCGATGAATTGTATGACATGCTAATTGTTCGCCCAATTAGTCTCTTGAGCAATTTCTTGCATCAAATTTTCGAGTTTTTAGTTTTGGATTTAATCGTAGAGGGTGTGGGCAAAATTGTTCAATATGCTTCTACAGAATTCCGACGGATCCAAACGGGGAACGTAGGCTACTACATTTTTATGATTGTTATTTCTGTAACGGTCATTTTATTTTTGGGTCTAAAGACTTGGATTTTATAATCTTTAATCGACGCTAAAGGCATGTATTTACTTTTCATTCTTTTATTTCCACTTGCATTAGGTAGCTTTTTACTATTAGCTAAACCTAAAAATGCATTTGTCATTTCCTTAACTGGATCAATCATTGAGGCGATAGCAGTTGCATATGTGTTGATTCAATCAAGTCAGTCTCCTAATGCACTCACTATTTCCTATCCGTGGATTCCAGAAGCGGGGCTTTCATTTTCACTTTGGGTAGATGGAATTAACGGAATATTGATTGGTTTGACCGGCCTTTTAATTCCATTTATTGTTGGCAGTACGGCAAATACAGAAAAAGCCAATAATCCTGTTTATCAAGGATTAATCTTAGCGATGCAAACTGCATTGGTGGGATCATTTTTAGCGAAAGACGCATTCTTATTCTACTTTTTCTTCGAAGCTTGCCTATTACCCATTTATTTCCTTTCGGCGCAATTTGGTGGGGAAAATCGCATTGCAATCACATTCAAGTTTTTTGTCTACACACTTTTTGGTTCGCTATTCTTGTTAATCGGCTTAATCTACGTGTATCTGCGTACACCGGGTGCAGTAGGTTCCTCTGATATCGATGTATTGGTTGAGACGGCGCGTAGTTTACCTGCGACTTCTCAAAACTATTTGTTTCTAGCATTCTTTATTGCATTTGCAATCAAGATGCCCATTTTCCCGTTCCACACGTGGCAACCAGATACCTACACCACTTCCCCAGTGCAAGGAAGCATGTTGCTAGGAGGAATCATGTTAAAAATGGGTACGTATGGCGTGATTCGACTTGTATTACCTATGTTCCCATTGGGACTCATCACGTGGGGAACAACCGTAATGATTATTTCCATCATTGGTATTATTTATGGTTCAATCATCGCAATCCAACAAAAAGATGCGAAACGTCTAATCGCGTATTCTTCTTTTGCACACGTAGGGCTTATGTCGGCAGGGATATTAACAGGTAGTTTGGCAGGTATTCAAGGAGCTTTGTACCAAATGCTTTCGCATGGTATAAATATCGTGGGATTATTTTTCATTATTGAAATCATTGAGCGTAGAACAAAAACACGCGAACTTGCCCAATTAGGAGGAATTACCCAAGCATCATATATGTTGAGCGTGGCATTTGTTGTGTTAAGTTTAGGTTCCGTTGCTTTACCATTAACGAATGGATTTATCGGCGAATTTCTATTATTGAAAAGTGTCTTTGATCAAGATATGTGGATGGGAATTATTGCTGGGATTACCATCATATTGGGAGCGGTTTACACATTACGCTTAATTCAGAAAAGCATGTTTGGTAATGTTTCGCGTATTACAAAAGAATTTGAAGATTTAACATCAGCAGAAAAAATGGTCTTGGTGCCGCTAGTTATCCTTGTACTCTTGGGTGGAATTTTCCCTCAAACCGTACTTAATTACAGCGCAGAAAGCGTGGAGAAATTAACGCAATTACTTAACTAAGATCTATAACGCATCTATTATGACGGCTATTATTGCTTTATCAATTTTTGGAATTAGTAATCTATTTTTAGGTTTTTGGCTTTCAAGAAAAACCATTCAAACTTTCACGTTAGGTTTTTTAGCCATTAGTATGGGCTTAACGGTGGCGGATTGGAATCATGAATATCTGTGGTTCGGTAATATGTTCCGCTCGACGAACACATCTATTAATTTTAGTATCATTATTCAATTAGCTGCGTTTTTTGTCGTTGCATTTTCGAATGCATTTGGCCAAGATGACGAACATACACATCCGGCTGAATACTATGCCATCATGTTATTCTCGGTTGTAGGTGCTATTCTCATGGTTTCCTTCGACCATTTAATCATGCTGTTCGTGGGCCTAGAAATCCTTTCGGTATCCATGTATGTTTTGACGGGCTCCGACAAACGTAATTTGCGATCTAATGAAGCTGCGATTAAGTATTTATTAATGGGTGCTTTTGCGACGGGCATTTTGCTTTTTGGCATTACCTTAGTTTATGGAGCTACACGCTCATTTTATATTGCCAATATAGCAAACGCGATTGCAAGTACACCGAAAGAATCTATGCCAACTTTCTTGTATGCAGGTATTTTACTCATGCTTGTAGGTATGCTTTTCAAGGTTTCAGCAGCTCCTTTCCATTTTTGGACCCCAGATGTATATGATGGAGCGCCAACTATCTTTACGATGTTTATGTCCACAGTCGTGAAAACAGCAGGTTTTGCGGCATTATTTCATGTGTTTTCAGGCATGTTTGGTGGGTTGTATAATACGTGGGCACTGCCGGTATATTTTATAAGTATGTTGACCTTAGTGATTGGAAATGTGACGGCGGTATACCAACAAAGCATGAAGCGCATGTTAGCCTATTCTAGTATCTCGCACGCGGGGTATATGTTGATGACGGTGTCTTCCAACCAGGCAACGACGACATCGACGATACTTTATTATTCATTAGCGTATACATTGGCAACGGTAACAGCTTTTGCGATTTTCAAAATCGTTTCAGAATATCAAACAGGCCGGGTGGAAAAACCAGAAAATTTTCAAGCATTTGACGGTTTGGCGAAACAGAATCCATTGTTGGCATTTTGCCTGACCATATCACTATTATCACTTGCGGGCATACCATTAACAGGTGGATTTTGGGGAAAGTTTTTTGTTTTTGCAGACACGTTCCACCGCAACATTACCTATTCAATTATCGTAGCTGTATTAATGTCGGCCGTAGGTATTTACTATTATTTCAAAGGAATCATTGCAGCTTATTTTAAAACGAGCGAAATGGAAACGATTCAAATTCCCGGTTTATATAAATTAGCTTTAGTGATCAGTACAGTAGGAACACTTGTGTTAGGTCTTTATCCTACATTCGTTAAAACTTTATTTTAAGCAGCTATTGATTTGAAGAAGCAAACCAGCCTATTTAATCGCAAAGATTTAATCGCATACTTTATCATTGCGGGAATTGGGGCTGTGATTCAGTTATTAGCAGGAGGTTTATTAAAAGATTGGTTTCGTATGTCGTACGAATCTACCATCTTACCCGCTTACTTTGTTTCGCTGATCGTTGGCTTTATCCTAACCAAATTATTTGCATTTAATGCGCGTCAAACTAAACAGACGCAGCGCGAAATGATCAAATTCTTACTCGTTGCCACATTTTCTGGCTTTGTCACATGGCTTTTTAGTGTCATGCCCTATTCCATTATTTCGCGTACGTATGCGGACTATTTCATTCAAATACCATATTCCATTAAACGCATCAATGTGACACAAGTGGGAACTACCGTGAATGGAATGGGATTCAGCTTTATGTCAAACTATGTTTTACACAAATCCTTCACCTTCAAAAGCAGCGGGTTTTACGACCGATTTAAGGATTTAATCAAGTAAACTTGCTATATATACTTCCAGTATCAGACTCAATCTTAAGTAAACCTTAAGATTTCTTAAAAATAGAACTTGATTTCTGGCAAAATGAGGCACTTTTTGGCAAAATATTAGCCAAACCTTAAAAAAATCTTAAAAAAAATAGCAAATCTTTGGGGAATCTAAATTTTCCTACTACTTTTGGAACTCAAACCTTAAAATATTACAAAAATGAAAAAAGTATTCGCTTTAGCTTTCGTTGCTGGTATGGTAACTTTAGCATCTTGTGGTGAGAAAAAAACTGAGGCTGCTGCTGATTCAGTTGCTGTTGATACTGCTGCTGCTGCACCAGTTGATTCTGCTGCTGCTGACACTGCTGCTGCTGACACTGCTGCTGCTAAATAATTTTAGCCAAGCTACAGAAAAGAGTCCTTCACTTGTGGAGGACTTTTTTTATTCCCTCGAATGACGAAAAGCAAAAAAATAGAATCATTCTTTGATCACTTCCCCCCTGAAGTGGCAGAATATTGCTTTCAATTATGGCAAGACCATCCATTCGACTTTATCGTCTCGAAAGCACGCGGTACGAAACTTGGTGACTTTCGCTATTCTCTTACCAAAGGCTATCAAATTACGGTCAATCACAACTTAAACCCGTATGCTTTTTTAGTCACTTACATACATGAAGTGGCACACCGGGTAACGTACGATATCCATAAAAGTAAAGTAAACCCACATGGAAACGAATGGAAACGTAATTTCTATGAACTATTTGAGCCTATTTTAGACGAGGAATTATTACCCGCCTCACTCGTGAATGTATTAAAGAAATACCTTCAAAATCCAGCCGCTACCTCTACAGGCTATACACCACTTGTGAACGTATTAGCAACATTCGATTCACAACCAGCCATAGGTACTCGGCTTATTGATTTAGAAGAAGGAACTGTGTTCCAACTAAAAAACCTGATCCTCATCAAAGGGAAACTTCGCAGAACACGCTACATTTGTCAAGACACTCAATCAGGGAGAAACTATCTAGTTGCCAAAAACGCATATGTACAACCGCAAGAACCTTTGGCGTAAATTCAAGTTTATTGGCATTTTACTCGTTGGACTACCCCTTGCAACCTTTTCGCAATCTCCTTTCAAAGATGGTACTTGGCATCGGATAGCGATTGCTAACTCCGGATTCTATCGCATCGATCAAGCGTGGCTACGTAAACAAAACATTACTGGAGACACCCGGAACATCGGACTCTATGCAGCTGCACCCGGAATGCTTTTACAAGATCCCGCAAAAGCGCCCACAAATAACTTATATCCAGTTCCGGCTTCATTGGAGGAATCAGGCCAACTAATTTTTTGGGGAGAATCGCCAAATGAACTTCAATTTGACGCAAAATCAGCTTCCTGGAACCAAACAACACATGCGTATACCGACTCTAGCTACTATTATTTACGCACAGATGACCCAAAGCCTCTGCGCATTAATTTATTTAGACCATCAAAGGGTAACGGAAGTCCACTCAACTTCGCTACCACACTTTCACGATACGAACCGGAAAAGTATAACCTCATTCAATCCGGACGGATCTGGCTGGGAGATGCACTGTACGGATCAGGAAATTTAGCCTTACAATATGCGCTAAAAGATGTTAAAGATGGATCACCTGGAGAACTAAAAGCTCGGTTTTATGCCGGCGCTACAAGCGCCAGTAAATTCACCCTATCTATTCCGGGGAATACACCCATTTCGGCCGAAATTCCAGCAATATCCGGGAATAGATACGATCAAAAAGCATTTTTTACAGATATAAGACAGCCCATCAATGTAGCTCCAGCTAGCTCAAATTGGAATTGGAATATCGGCTATCAAACAACTTCAGGAACTGGATATGTGGATTATATTCAGCTAGCTTATGCCCGAAAATTTAATGCAAATACGGAGCTGCCACTTTACTTGTTTTCCAATTCACGAGATACAACGGCCAACTTACAAATACCAAATTTGCAACCTACGAGTCTAATTTGGTTTAAAAATGGGCAAAATGAATGGCAAAAAATACAAGCTCCTGGAACAGAGATGGAAATTCGTATTTCTCCTGGCAGCCAATTAGCCCTTGGAAATACAAACCTGGCGTCATACCCTGTATGGCGTGATCGGATTCCGAATCAGGACCTCCTGGCTCAAGATCCAAAGTTACAATTCATCATCATCGCAAGCCCGCCTTTACGCTCAGCAGCAGAAAAACTGGCTAAATTCAAGTCAGACATCCAAAAAATTCCTACTCAAACAGTTACAACAGCCCAAATCTACCATGAGTTTTCAGGAGGAAAACAAGATGTAAGTGCCATTAGAAATTATCTACAAGCATTGACTAAGCAAACGGCTTTGCGGTATGTATTAATTTTAGGTGATGCTTCTATAGACTACAAAGGTAAATCGGCCGTGGCCAGTGCATTGGAAAAAAGCTGCTATGTGCCTACCTATCAAAGTCTCGAATCTACACAACCGCTCATGAGTTATTCATCCGACGATTACTTTGGAATTATAGATACGCAAGCGGGGGACTGGGAGAATACCCAACCGAATCTCCAACTGGCTGTTGGCCGAATTCCTGCAAAGAATCCCGATGAGGCTAACATGTTCGTTCAAAAATTAGTTGACTACCAAAGTAAACCATCGGTAGCCACCAAACGGCCCTATCGATTTAGCTGGGTTGCAGACGACGGTGATTTTTCAATTCACATGCAAGATGCGGAAGACTTTTCGACCAGTATGCAAGCGAGTAATTTGGCATTCGATTATCAGAAAACTTATTTGGATCAATTCCCCATGGAAGTTACGAATGGTCAATACACATCTAATGCAGCCAAAAAACAAGTGCTTTCCCTATTTAATCAAGAAGCCGATTTCATCCATTTTGTTGGCCACGGTTCCGAAAGTGGATGGACTGATGAAAAAATTCTCACCACCAATGATCTTGTTGGCCTAAAAAACAGCCAAAATCTCCCCATCTTACTTACGGCAACTTGTCAGTTTGGTCGGTTCGATGATCCTAACCAACTTTCTGGAGGAGAAATAGCCTTGCTTTCTCCGCAGGGAGGATCTATTGCACTAATCAGTACAACAAGACCTGTATTTCAAAGT
>CAIUGL010000185.1 GCA_903898715.1 uncultured Cytophagaceae bacterium | reverse complement strand
CTTTCACACTTAATCTAAGAAGATCGTGGCAAAACTTTGGCAAAAAGAAAATCAAAAAACGGACGCAATCATTGAGCAATTCACGATTGGGAATGACCCTGTTTACGATTTGCAGCTAGCGCGCTACGATGTCATGGGTTCGCTTGCGCACATCACCATGCTCGAGCATGTGGGCCTATTGCCTGCTGCAGAATTAGAGCCGCTTTGTGTGGAGTTAAAAAATATTCTAGAAACCATCGAGGCTGGGACCTTCGTCATCGAAGAGGGTATGGAAGATGTCCATTCTCAAATCGAATTTTTACTGACGCAAAAACTCGGCGATTTAGGAAAGAAAATTCACGCAGGCCGTTCGCGGAACGACCAAGTTTTAGTGGATTTGAAATTATTCATGCGGGCTGAAATCATGGAAATCGCTGACGCGGTGGAAGATTTATTTGATCTTTTAGTAAGCAAAAGCGAGGCGCATAAAAACGATTTATTGCCCGGTTACACGCATTTACAAATTGCGATGCCATCTTCTTTTGGATTGTGGTTTGGCGCATACGCGGAGTGCTTGGTGGAAGACGCAGAATTGTTGGAGGCCGCCTTTCGTTTGGCCAATAAAAATCCATTAGGTTCAGGCGCCGGATATGGTTCTTCCTTTCCCTTAGACCGGAAATTAACAACCGTTTTATTAGGCTTCGAGGCGCCACATGTGAATGTGGTTAATGCCCAAATGTCCCGTGGTAAAACGGAATTTTATGTACTAAACGCCATCAGCCAAATCGCAACGACGCTGAGTCGGCTTGCCATGGATGTCTGTTTATACAACTCCCAAAACTTTGGCTTTATCGAATTACCAAGTTCCTTAACGACTGGCAGTTCGATCATGCCGCATAAAAAGAACCCGGATGTCGCGGAATTATTACGTGGCAAATCGAATAAACTCAAGGCAGTTCCGAACCAAATGCAATTGCTTATGAGCAACTTGCCTTCTGGCTATCACCGGGAATTCCAATTGACCAAAGAATTGTTGATGCCAGCCATCGACGAAATCAAAGATTGCCTGGAAATCACGCAGTATATGGTTTCAAACATGCAGGTCAAAGCTGATCTATTGAAAGATTCGAAATATGACTTATTATTCTCCGTCGAAGAGGTGAATAAATTAGTCGTTGCAGGCATGCCATTCCGGGAAGCGTATGTACAAGTAGGCAAAATGATCGAAGCGGGAAAATTCAATGGCAGCTCACGCGAGCTTAATCACACACACCTAGGAAGCATCGGAAATTTAGGACTGAACGAAATTCAAGCCCAAAAAGATGCGGTTTGGAGTCGCTTTGGATTTGAAAAAGTGGAGGACGCGATTGAGAGTCTATTGAGCTAGTTGGCGCGCCAACAACTTCTGCATATACTTTCCGAGAATATCGAATTCTAAATTCACGCGATCCCCTACGTTCAGTTGGTGAAAAATCGTGTGCTCGTACGTATACGGAATAATCGCCACAGAAAACGTATCGACTCCTGATTCAACCACAGTCAAACTCGTTCCATTCACGCAAATAGAGCCTTTTTCAACCGTCACATGGCCTGCAGGATATTGAAAATGGTATTCCCACGATCCGTCGAGCGTTTTAATCGAGGTACAAATTCCCGTCAAATCTACGTGTCCTTGCACGATATGTCCATCAAAACGACCGTTTGCGGGCATGCAACGTTCTAGATTTACTTTGTGGCCAACAGCCAAATCACCCAAATTCGTTTTTTGTAAGGTCTCTTGAATCGCGGTTACGCGGTATTGCGGGGATTTAATTTCGACAACAGTTAGGCAAATTCCGTTGTGAGCCACCGACTGGTCAACTTTCAATTCGTCTGTGAATGGAGATGAAAACCAAAAATCAACATTCGAACCGTGCGCTTGCTTGCTTTCCAAAACGCCCATTGATTCCACAATACCTGTAAACATCTGATTAATTTTATATTTTTACGAACCCAAATTTACACGCATTCCTATGAAATTCAATCGCTGGTTCTTGATTCTCATTCCGATTCTTGCTATTCTCACCTATGTGAGTCTTCCCAAAAGCAAGCCAGCTACCGCGCAATCGACCATAGACTCCTTAGCGAGCGTTGAATCCCGCAAAGCAAAAGATGAAGATTTAAGAACAGCCGAAGATTCTCCTATCCCCAATAAAGCCGAATTTACGGGTTTACATTATTTTCCATTTAAGGCTGAATGGTCCATTTTATTTGACGTGACGCGCGCAATAAAAGTAGAAAAAATTGCCTTAAACATGACGGATGGAAGTTTGGATTCGCTGATTGCATTTGGGAAGATAACAGCCACCATTCAGGGAAAAAGTGTTTCGTTGACCGTGTACCAACATGACTCTGGCGATTTTTTCATCCCATTTAAAGACAAAACCGCCCCCACAGAAACCTATGGAGGCGGTCGGTATTTGGAGTTACCCCTAACTAATTTGAAAGAGAACCAACTACGCGTTGATTTCAATCAAGCTTTTTTTCCTTTTTGTGCCTACAACAGCACATTTGCGTGTCCGATTCCCCCGCGTGAAAATGAGTTAGACATTCGGGTGGAAGCGGGTGAGCGTAATCGTTAGTTGGCCCTTCGCACAAAAGATGCCCCCGACAAATCCTTACTAACAGCAGGATTTCCGAGATATGTAATTTTGGAAGCGCCGGAAGCTTCCACGCGCAAGGACTTTTGGACATTCAATTCCACATGGCTGGCCCCGCTTGCATCTACATCTACATCACGTGCAATCATATCAGATAAAACAAGATGACTTGCACCAGAAAGATCGATGGATAATTTCAACACTTGACCTTTCATTTCAATTTTTGATGCGCCTGATAAATCCAGTGTAAGCTTGTCGGCAACAAGCTTCGAAGACATCAATTTAACGGCTCCGCTTCCATGAAGCGTCATTTCTTCTTCGTCCACAAATCCTTCTAAGGTAACTTTTGCAGCTCCGCCAAATTCCGCATCCTTCAAACGCGGCATGGTGATGTTTAGGACGATTTTGCTATTTCCACTACTCCAAGTAATCCATTTAGACATTTTATAATCAATAGATACTTCTAAGGTTGAACCAACTACTTGGACTTCTAAATCTTCTAGATTAGATTCAGTTCCTGTTGCAGAAATGGAATAGGTATTCCCTTTAAAAATATGAACTTCAAATTCATTACCAATTTCGAGGGAATTAAAATTGCCAACTTTGTATTTTTTAGTGGTTAGGTCGGCAGAGGCCAACAGGTTGATGGAGACTCCTAGTGCCGCAATCAGTAAGTAGATTGATTTTTTCATAAGATTTTTTTAACGGTTGGCAAGATGTTTCTTCTTCCCAAAAGGTTGCATGTTACTTTAAAATAGTCCAAATTTCTTTCTTCCCGAGGGAATTCGCATTGTTCGCAGTAGCCGATGCATATTTTTCCCCACGTAAAGATTCCGATACATTCAGATCCATCCGGGCTTTCTTATCAATCCAAACGGTCGCATTTTTGACTTTAAATCCAGAGGCATCTAGTTCGGATCGATCGTAAGTAGAAGCGGCTAGTGCATCCGAACGACCTTCCATTTTCAAACTATGAAAATCGTGTAGAATCACTTCCATTTTGGCCGCATCGAAACCAGAAATTTCTGTGCGACCAGTTCCGCCTAAATCTACTTTACGCAAATCTGGCGTTTCAATCGTCACAGTCACGTTGCTAGGCAAGGACTTAAAGCGTAATAAGCTACCGTCCACGGATGCGAGTTGGCTCCAATTATCCACGGGATCCGAAGATTCCATGGAGATTTTATACTCGGCAGCTTGTTTGATCTCAATCTTAGCCCCATCTGTTTGGCTAATTTCAACTTGCGTAAATGGATTTACCGTTTTGGAGATGGAGAGGTTTGACGAAGTTGTCCCTTCCTCAGTCTCTGAGTCGTTAGAATCGGAAGAATCGTTCGATTGATTCGGCTCTCGATTCAAACAAACCAAGCCTTTGTCGGCCGAAAAAGTCCACTTAGAACCCACAAATAGGTCGGTTCCATTTTCATTGAAATAACCGCTATCCAATACATTTTCGATGTAAAGCGCAAACTCCTTCGTCATGCCAAAGCTGACGCCGTACGGAATTAAAATTTTTACACGCATGTGTTGATTTCGGAATTTAAGATTTTGAAGACCAAAATGGCTATCCAATATTAATTGATTTCCTTTCAAAACATAATGATATTGAATAGCTTTAGCGTTGCTTTCTGCCTCAGCTCGTGTGCGGCCATTGGATTTAGCAAATTGAATCACTTGAATTGTTTTCCCGTCGTAACCCGCCATCGTTATTTGGGCACGAGAAAATCCATCCCGATTGAAATCATGCAATTCTTCATCATCTAAAAACTGCTCCAAAAACACATCCATTTCCAGG
>CAIUGL010000184.1 GCA_903898715.1 uncultured Cytophagaceae bacterium | reverse complement strand
GCGACCATTTCATCAATAAATTGCTTCACTTCCTCTTTTGTAAAGAAATGACGGGAAACGTCTAGCATCATGCCACGCCAAGCAAAACGGGGTGCATCTACGATATTCACATATGGGACTTTCCAAGAAACCCCTGCAACAGCTTGTTTTGATTCAATCTCTTTAGGTAATAATTGAATCAATGTTTGAATGCCATAGAAAATACCGACAGGCTTATTTGCCCGAATATGAACGCCCTTCGCGTCAGAAATCAAGGAATATCCTTCATTTCCTAGCGCCAAATCTGGCTTTGTATTTAGAGTAAATCGGATAGCGGCCATGGAAGCCGAGGAACTTGGATCGGTTAACCATTGAACTTTTTTACCGGCGACTTGCGTCAACTTTGAAGTTAGCAGCGCGTAACTGGTTGATAGTTCAGGGGATTTAGGCCCAGCAAGCACGAGGGAATTTCCAAGTGCGTAGGCTCCTTTGCTAAAAGTTGCTTGGGTAGGAGCAGGAATAATGGCTGGATTTTGGGCTAAAAGACTGGTTGACAAGCAACAAGTCATCCCCCATAAGGTTAATTTTTTAAGCATGTTGAATAGGTTTAATTAATGAATTAAAGTTCAAGCTAATTGCCATAAATTCCAAATCGTTTTTTAATTTTGCAGGTAACAAGCATTATATACGAACAAAACCATGAATGAATCTGCTACCCTTGCTGCTCAGCAAGTGGAATTATCACACGCTATTGATACGGTTTGGGTTGCACTGTGTGCAGCACTAATTTTTCAAATGGAAGGAGGTTTTGCCTTATTAGAGGCAGGATTTGTCCGGTCGAAAAACGCCGTCAGTATTATCGCCAAAGTCATGATTGACATCATGTTTGGAGGTATCGCCTTCTATTTAGTTGGCTTCGGAATCGCCTACGGAAAATCAAATGGCTATTGGGCCTTTGACACCGGAATCATGTCGGGCGATTTAGGATTAGGACTTACGATCTCCAACTCATTATTCTGGTTCATCCAAATGGGATTTGCTGTCGCGGCAATTTCCATTGTATCAGGTGGTGTGGCGGAACGTATGAAAATGTGGTCCTATGCAGTTTATGTGGTCATATTTAGTGCCTTTTTATATCCGTTGGCAGCAAATTGGGTTTGGAATCCGAACGGATGGTTGGCCTTACGCGGCTTCAATGATTTTGCGGGATCGGCAGCTATTCACTCGATGGGTGGTTTTGCAGCATTGGCAGGAGCCATTGTATTGGGACCACGTTTAGGAAAATACAATGAAGATGGAACACCCAATGCCATTCCGGGTCATAATTTAACCTTATCTGCCGTGGGCGCATTTATCCTGTGGTTTGGTTGGTTTGGTTTTAATCCCGGATCCACCTTAGGAGCTGTGGGCAAATGGGATTTAATTGGTTCTGTGGCCACAAACACCTTCTTAGCATCTGCATCTGGAGGAGTTGCGACCATGTTATACACGTTTATGCGTTATAAGAAAGTGGATATTACGATGGTGATCAATGGGGTTTTGGCAGGTTTAGTTGCCATTACGGCTGGTTGCAATGTGGTTAGTGCGGATTCTGCTTTGATTATTGGTTTTATTGCGGGTACGATTGTGGACATCGCGGTGGTCGTTGTGGACAAAATGAAAGTTGACGATCCGGTAGGTGCTGTTGCCGTACACGGTGTGAATGGTTTCTTTGGCACCATTGCGGTGGGTTTATTCTCTCAAAAGAATGGGTTATTTATTACGGGAGAATCTGCTCAATTCATCACACAATTGATTGGAGTTTCTGTTATCTCGATATTCTCATTTACCTCAACGTATGCGATATTCATGCTCTTGAAGAAGACGATGGGCATTCGTTTGAGTCATAAAGAAGAATCGGCGGGAATTGATGCGGTGGAGTTTGGTGTGGAATCGTATACAACATTTGAATAAGAACCATGAAAAAGATAGAAGCAATTGTTAAGCCGTCTAAATTAAAGGCCATTCAAAAGGGCTTAATTGACGCAAATATTCCATGTATGACCGTGGTTCCTGTGCGAGGTGCTGGGCTCCAGCAAGGGTATTCAGAGATTTACCGGGGTACTGAAAAGTCGATGATTTTATTACCCAAGGTGATGATTATCTGTGTGGTGAGCGATGAAAACTTAGAAAAATGCATCGATGTCATCTTGGATAATGCCTCTGAAGGCAATGTAGGTGATGGTAAAATCTTCATCTATGATGTGCAAGACGCGATTCGGATAAGAACGAAGACGAGAGGGGTTGAGGCGATAAGATAAGAGGTAAGAGGTAAGAGGTAAGAGATAAGAAGTGAGAGGTGAGAGGTGAGAAGTAAGAGGTGAGAGGTGAGAGGTGCGAGGTACCATTTTATGCTGGCTAGCATTTATATTTTCAAGATGTAGATGCTTTCCAGATTTATTTATAATGAATTTCATTTTACTTTTCCTCTCACCTTTTACTTCTTACCTCCTACCTCTTTCACTACCCTCATCCTCATAAACATCTCCTCGCTATACCAATCATACTTCCGAGTCTTCTTGATCATCGGGGCATGTTCTTTGCTCTGATACGCAAACTGATCTAAGTTTGACGCAGATTCCCAAAGTGAAAATGTTGCTTGCTCGAATAAAGGCAACTCCCCTACGCCTTTGGCATACTTTAAGCCTTGTTTTCCTTCTAAATGCTTACTCGCAGAAGGGACGTTCCACCAGAATAATAGGGCTTTATGCCAACGAATACTTGCGCGCGTAATGACCGCCACCGGACCTTCCCATGAATCATCTTGATTTGAAAAATCAAACGGCTGCAAGGAATTCCAAGTCCCCTTCCCCTTGAATGGAATGGCATCCCAACCCGAAATTTGATCTGAAAGGGACGAATAGGATAACCAACGCGCATCATGGTGATAGAATTCACTGGCATGTTCAGGAGATTCCCAAACGCCCAACCAGGCATACAAACCGAAATTAGGCCAAATCGAAAACCCATTTCCCGCACCCGTACCCAAATGCTTCGAAAAGACAAGTCCAGGCGCTGACCATCCCGAAACGAGCGAGCGACCCATTTCCGCAAACGCATAACGCTTGGCAGAAAAGCCACTGAACTCCAAAAAACGAATGGTAATGAATTGACCCGACATAAAAAGATTTAAGCAAACGAATTTACAAGGAATGTAGATTAAAATTCGATTTCAAACCTAATTTAAAATTATAACTAAAAATTTAGTCGAAATAATTTTGTAACTAAATTTTTAGTTATACATTTGTCCCAAGCAAAAGAAAAACACATGAAAAAACTCACGCAAGCCGAAGAACAAATCATGCAGGTTATTTGGAATCTACCCGAAGGTGGATTTCTCAAAGACATCATCGAATTACTACCTGAACCCAAAGCACATTCGAATACCATCGCCACCCTATTAAAAATTCTAGTGGAGAAGGAATTTGTTCAAATCTCCAATCCCAATCGGAATAATTTGTACTCCGCCAAAATCAGTAAATCTGAATATTCAGGCTTACGCATGGCCGGCCTAACGGAATCCTTTTTTGAAGGATCTTATGCTAACGTCGTTTCATTTTTGGTGGACAAAAACCAAATGTCCATTGACGACCTAGAAACCTTGATCCAACAACTAAAATCAAAGCAAAATGACTAGCTCTGCCATTTTCATCTATGCCTTGAAATCGATTGCCCTATCAGGTATTTGCTTTGGCTACTATACGTTGTTTTTGAAAAACACATTGCTACATCAATACAATCGATTTTATTTATTAGCCACCTTACTCATCTCGCTCGTTGGCCCATTCGTCCAACTGGATTTTTTCCAAGTAAATGAAGATCAAGTGTCTGGTATAGGTCAAACGATGATCTATTTGAATGAAATCCAACGGACACCTGAAGTCCAACAAACTGATTGGAATTTCATTGCCTTATGTTTTTCGGCAGGAATTTCTATGTTACTCCTAGCCTATCTGGCATTTGGCATCATTAAAATCTACCAAATAAAGCGATCCCATCAAGTCAAGTCGTCGGATGGTATTGAAATCATCGAAACTGATTTGGAAAATGCGCCGTTCTCTTTCCTCAACCTGCTTTTTTGGAAAAAATCCATCGATTTATCGAGTGAGCATGGGCAAAAAATCTTCCAACATGAATTAGCGCATATTCGTCAAAAGCATAGTTACGATCGCTTGTTTTGCCAACTAACCGCCTCCATTGCTTGGTTTAACCCTTTCCACTGGCTCATCCAAAAAGAGCTTCAAAACATTCACGAATTCATCGCCGATCGCGAAGCCATTCAACATGGCGATGTAGAAACTTTTGCCAAAATGATGCTGCAGTCTCATTATGGAAACGAATTTTTAAACCCGAGTCATTCTTTTTATTATTCATCTCTAAAACGTAGAATTATGTTACTAACAACCTCAAAAAACCCCAAGTACGTTTACTTCAGAAAAGTATCCGTGTTGCCGATTGTGGCTGCTGCCATGGCGTTATTTTCCATACAAGTGAATGCCCAAGAAAAAAAGCCAAAGAAACAAAAAGGTACCACCTATATGGTGACCATGAAATCTGATTCAACGACTTTTTCCGATCCGAAAACAGGTAAAAAAGTGTTTTCCGTGGCCACCAGAGACATGCCACCTCCGCCACCGCCAGCACCTGCAGGACCACCAGCTCCTCCAGCAGTGGACGTAGATTTAGTAAAAATCAGTTCATTAGATTCAACTACATTTGAATTCAAGGGTTCTAAAAATGGTAAACCTATTTCCTTCATTGCGAAAAAAGTATCCGACGGAAAATCTGTAGGTGCTGCACCTACTCGCATGGACATGGATGGTGTAACATTTGTAGCTGCGCCAACGGACAAAATCAAGCCTTTGATCGTTGTTGACGGAGTAATCATGAAGGATTTGGAATTAAACAAAATCAATCCAAATACCATTGAGTCCATGAATGTCCTAAAAGGAGAAAAAGCTGTGGCAAAATATGCTGAAAAAGGAGCTAATGGTGTCGTTGAAATTACCACCAAAAAATAAGCATCAGACTTTAGTTTAATGAATGAAGAATGCATAAAACTCACCTAAAATTTAGGTGGGTTTTATCGTTCAAACTAATCTTATTTCCCAATACAAAACTTGCCAAAGATATTCTTCAACAAGTCGTCATTCGATATCTGACCAGTAATCTCGCCTAAATCATGTAATGCATAACGGAGATCCTGTGCGATTAAATCACCTGTTAATCCAGTTCGCAATCCGCGTAATACAGATTCCAAGGTTTCTTGTGTTTGTAAAAGATGTTGGTAATGACGCAGATTAGTCACCAGCGTGCCGCCAGCGCTTACTTGATCCAAGCCTACTACATCGAGTAAAGCCTTTTCTAAGTCGGCCAGGCCATCTTTATTTTTTGCCGAAAGGCAAATCAATGAAGGTATTTCTTGTTTAAACGCATCTAATGATTCTGATGAAACCTGATCCTTCTTATTTAATATCTGTATCACAGGAATGGCTAAATCGCCCAAGGCTTCCACACCCGCACGAATCGATAAAGCATCTTCCGTCGTCGCATCAGCCATGTAAATCACTACCTGCGCTTTCTTCACCCATGCTTGCGTTCGCTCCACGCCCATCGCCTCAATTACATCTTCGGTTTCCCGTAATCCCGCCGTATCAATCAGACGGAATTTAATTCCACCCAATACCCAAGAATCTTCTAAGCTATCACGCGTCGTTCCTGCAATGTCCGAAACAATTGCACGCTCCTCGTTTAATAAGGCATTTAATAAGGTGGATTTCCCAGCGTTTGGTTTACCCACAATCACTGTGGCGACACCATTTTTAATCGCATTTCCAGCTCGAAAACTGTCTACAAGCGGTCGGATGGCTACTAATAACTGATTCACCAAATCCTCTAAATCCTTGCGATCCGCAAATTCAACATCCTCCTCACCGAAATCCAATTCCAATTCAATCAAAGAGGCAAAATGGATCAACTGCTCACGCAAAGCTGCTAGTTCATTCGAAAATCCACCACGTAATTGGTGTAATGCCGCTGCTTGCGCCGCCGCTGAATCGGCTGCAATCACATCGGCAACCGCTTCCGCCTGCGCCAAATCAAAAGCTCCATGCATAAAAGCTCGTTGGGTAAATTCCCCAGCCCGCGCTAATCGCGCACCTTTCTCCACAAATAATTGAATGATACTCTCCTGAATAAACGGAGAACCATGACACGATATCTCCACCACATTCTCTTTGGTATAACTCTTTGGGGCAATGTATAAACTCACCACCACCTCGTCATATACCCGACCATCATCCTCAATCCGACCATAATGAATCGTATGAGACGCCTGTTTCGTTAAGTCTTTGGGCTTGAATACAGCATTCACGAGGGGAATCGAATCAGGTCCGGATAAACGGATAACCCCAATCGCCCCCACCCCTGCGGGTGTCGCCAATGCCACAATCGTGTCGTGAAATAACATTAAAGTAGGTTTTGAAGCTTCATAGCCACCGACATATCGCCTGAAATCTTCACTTTACCCGTCATCACGGCCATCATCGGGTTTAATTCACCCTTCAATAAAGCAGTAAAATTCTCTTCCGTAGCCGCAATGGTGCAATCTGCATCCACATTTTCATTCGTCACTGTTCCGTCCGAATTTACAACGATGATACCTGAAGGAAATGCAAATTTAAATGATACGCCCTGTCCACCTTTTTGAGCAGCCAAAGCATTAATACGTTCGTTGATTTCTTGAAATGTCATATTAGTTTGTTTTAGTGTATTTAGTTAATTCTTGTTTTGCAATTTCTTCCTCACGAGCATATTGATCTTGATCAAATAGCGAAGCATGACCGCAATCAGTTCCATTCGTCCAGGCATGTTTAGCAAATGATTCATAGGATTCATTCACCATACGATATCCTGCCAAACTCATTCCCTGAAACCATTGGATACCTATATCAATACTATTTTTTATACCAATAGGCAAAATAGATCCAATAGGACTTGTCGCAGGTTTGACTACACTCATTTGAATTAATGCAGCATGCTCATTTAAACGGCATTCAGGCATCGGCCAACTTATTTGATCAATGCCAACTAAGCCATGTACTTTGGCACGACCTTCTGGTCTACTTTCATATAAATCAACCACTTCTTGCGGTGTAGGCCGATAATCCCAGTAACGGTCACCATCACAATGTGTTCCAAAAGCAGGGCAATTCCAACATTGACCAATTTGACCAATACCAGCATGTGGGCCAATTTTTGATAAATAATGTCCGATCAAGTCATCAAAAATCAACATATCGTTGTGCATCAAAAACAAAAATGGCGCCTTGCTTTTCTCCCACGCATATTGATACCGAATCGAATTTCGATACGATTTAAACCACAATAAAATCTGATTAACTAGGCCTTTTCGACGCCCTTCCCACCAACCAAAGAAAAAAGGTGGCGTGTAAATTTCAACGGGCAAGCCAACTAACAATTTTCTCAGTAATATCTCATCAAAACCCTCCGGCTGTTTCTTTTCCAAAATCACATATATCTTTCCAATATGCTTTTCAGAGAATTTCATTAACGACCACAAGCTAACTGCTGTTTGATATGGCTTACCATAAACATTAACAATTACATCAACAAGCGGACTATTGGTTTTACTAGACATCGCACAAAATTACATATTACACCTCACGATGACAAATTACCTTGAAGTCGCAAAATTGACAACTCGCAATATCTTTCGTTTTTTCAAACGGAATTAACGGGTCTAAGATTCGATGTACCCAACTACGAATTAAGGCATGCGAGTCGGTTTGAAAAGATGCCAATGACTGCCCTTCCGAAAACCACAATCCCTTTTCCTCATGCAATACCTTCGCATCCAGATTTCTAAATGAAATAATCCCGGGCTGAATATCTAAACCCTCCTTGGAAATACGTGCAAACATCTCCACATTCTGCTCCGATGGATTACCCAACTCAGCAGCAAACAAAAACTTATAAAACCACAATTGGAATAACTTCGCTTTGAAATTCTCCGATGTCAACGTATCCATCAAACCCAAATCGCTGACCTTTAAATCTTTCTTCTCGACTTTTCCGGTCTTGTAATCAATGATCCGATAGGTATTTCCCACACGGTCCAAACGGTCCACACGACCCGTTAACTTGACTTCTACATCCTCCTGATTGCAGTCAACCATTACGCGCGTTTCAAACTTCTTCTCCGTCGCGATTAACTGAACGCGCTCCTCCGACCAAGCTGACTCCGCCAAATAATACTGTTCCAAAATAGTCTTGGCAACTTCCTTCAAAATGAAATTAAAGCCCTTCTCCAGCTCATATACCCCCTCACGCGCTTGAATAAGTTGCATGGCATCATCCAGGTACACATTCAGCTTAGCCAAGCGTTCTGGAATATTCGACTGATCATACCATCCCGCTTGTTGACTTAGAATTTCAACATCTACGATTTCCAACACCTTATGTACCCACGTGCCAAAGACATCCGCCCCCATCTCATCCTCTGCCTCCTTATCTTTTCGCAAATTCAATACCTGACTGTAATAATACTTCAAACTACACGTTGAAAACATCGCAATGCTTGAAGGCGATAATCCACGCCCTGCCAAATTCGCTTTAATTTGATTAAGAATATCTGCTGTTTTTTCAATCCGGGTGTCGCCAACAACCTCTTCGGCCGTTGATTTACTAAATTGAATCATGGGCTCATGCCAATCCAATCCCGGATTCTTCATTTTCCAATCAAATTGCAACTGCTTAATGAACCGACTCATTTCTTTGACACTCGACTTTTCAGATGGCATCACATAAAGCAAATGAACTTCGCGCGGCCGCTGAAGGAGTCGGTGAAAGTGATAAGACGCCACCGCATCCGCCTGCGTAAACGTAGGTAAATCAAACGTCGACATGGAGGCAATATCCAATGGAATTAAACTTTCGCGCTTTCTAGTTCCAGGTAAGCTTCCCTCATTCAACGACAAAATGATCACCCGATCAAAATCCAAGGTGCGTGTTTCCAACAATCCCATCACATGTAAACTGCGATTCTCAGCTCCCTCAAAAGTCAATTTCTGCTGTTGGACCATTTGCGCCAACAATAACGAGCCACTCTTAACTGAAATTGGCTCTTGACCCGCTAGTGATTTTTGAATCGTTTCCAAAACGGAAATAACCTGACTAATAGCTTGGGTATCTTCGTCCCACTCTTTGGCGGGAATCGACCGCAACATCTTGTCAGCAATGAATTGAAAATCAGCTAATAAGTCATTGAAATTACCCACTTGAAAAACCCGTTTCCAAACAGGTTCTGAGGCAAAAAACGTAGCTAAATCCGTACTCACCGCATATAACTTATGTTGCTCACAAAAATCAGCTAATCCCTTTTTTAGCTCCCCCGTTTGTAGGTATTGACTCAACGGATGGGCCATAAATGCACGGAATTGTACCATCGGGATTCGACCATCCGCAAACATTTTCTTGATCTTAAACCAGGCCGACATCCACGAAAAAATTGCCGTTTTCTTCAGAGAATAACCCATCGTGATATTTAAGCGATCCTTAAATTCACCAATAAACAACAAAACCTGATCTAATAAACCCTCATCCGCTAATACCAACGCCACTTGTTCATCCGTGCCGTGTGCTGCTTGCCATTTCCGAATTGTATCCAAAGCAATGAATACCTGAGCACTCGGATTAGCGGTTCCAATAAGTTCAACCCGCTTAGGCATCTCCAATAGATCACGCTCCATCCATTTGAATGAACCACGTGATAAATACGATGGAGATTCTGGTTTAGCATAATCCCGAAGCCAATGACCAGCCCGATGATATCTATTTTCAATGTAATAGGCATCCGCATCCCAAATTGTTTCTGCCAAATTTTGACGAATCAACAAGCGAATAATTTCCTCTTCCGATTTGGATAAGGCATTAAAACCAATAAAATAGATTTTTTTATAGGATTTGGCTAATGCTCTACCAGCGACTAAGCGATTCACTAAGTCCCGATAGGCCATCCCACGATATGCCAAACCTAAATCTGTTAATCGCGTTTGCAGTCGGCCGTACACCTCCAACAAATGATCGTATAACTTAAAATAGGCCTTCGTATGCGTGGTAATGTACTTCTGCGTATCCTGCTCCCCATAGGTTTCACCCCAACGTTCCAAGGTTTTCACCTCGGATAAGAAAGCGAACATTTGGCGTGGGTCAACTAAATACATGTCGATGGAATCAAAATCCTTCAACATAAGTTGGCCCCACGTAATAAATCGATCAAAATCTACTTGCCCATCTACTTCCTTAAAACAGGCAAATGCTTCTAAAAGTAATTGAACCGGGTCCACTAATTCAGACTGTGTCATTTGCAACGCAAACTCCTCAATGGTATGAAAATGTGGCGCCAAAAATGGCCGGTCTCCTAAATAAGCTAACTCTTTTTTAAGGTATAAAACGCCACGCTGGGAGGGCATGACCACCGCAATATCTTGCAGCTCATCTATTCCATGTTCCGCCCACAAATGCTCCGCCGTCTTCCTTAAAAATGTCTTCATCAACCTACAAATTCCCTTTTTTCATCTCTTTTACGGCATAATCTACAGCACGTGCTGTCAGCGCCATGTAAGTCAGAGAAGGATTCTGAGTCGAGGTTGATGTCATACATGCACCATCTGTCACAAAAACATTTTTCACAGCATGCATTTGATTCCATTTATTCAACATCGATGTTTTTGGATCTGCTCCCATACGCACACCACCCATCTCATGAATATCTAATCCGGGCGCTTGTTTTGAATCACGGGTACGAATGTTGGTAAATCCAGCCTTAGTGTACATCTCCGTAAATTGTTCGATAAAATCTTTAACCATTTTATCATCATTATCATCATAGGAAACATCCATGTGCATTAATGGCAAGCCATGCGCATCTTTCTTCGTTGGATCTAGCGTAATTTTATTGGTCTCTTTTGGAATCGTTTCTCCCATCATGTGAGAACCCGCATACCAATTGTTATTCAACTTCGGATTCAACAAGGAGTTCTTTAAACTTTCACCCACAGCTTCGCGATCGGAATGCGTTCCTCTGCCCGCGCTCATTCCAGCCGCATATCCACGCAAGAAGTTTGTCTCTTGTTTATATAAATTCCGGAAACGTGGAATGTAACCTGAGGTCGGCCGCGAACCTTCCGACTTCGTATCCAAATAACCTTCGAACTCAGCTGATAAAGATGCGCGGTAATTGTGAAATGCCACATATTTACCCAATACCCCACTGTCATTACCTAGACCATCTGGGAAACGATCCGACTTAGAATTCAATAAAATCGCATTAGTATTTAAGGCAGCCGCTGTAACAAAAATTACTTTTGAGTAGTATTCAACCATCTCATTCGTATGCGCATCGATGACGCGAACACCAATCGCCTTCCCTTTTTTCTCATCATAAATAACAGACTCAACGATTGAATCCGGACGTAAGGTCATATTTCCCGTCTTCGCAGCCCATGGCAACGTAGATGCATTCGAGCTAAAGTAGCCACCATACGGACAGCCGCGTTGGCATAAATTCCGACTCATGCACCGACCGCGACCTTGTTGGTAATGTATCTCCCTCGGCTCCGACAAATGTGCGCAACGCGCCACAATCACGTGACGATCTTGATACATCCGTTTAACTTCTTTTTGAAAGTGTTTTTCCACACATGTTAACTCGTATGGCGGTAAAAAATCCCCATCTGGCAAGGAATCCAAACCATCTTTATTGCCTGAAATACCAGCAAAGTTTTCCACGTATGTATACCATGGATCAATATCCTTATAGTTAATTGGCCAAGGCGTTGCAAATCCATCACGTGCAGGACCATCAAAATCAAATTGTGACCAACGTTGTGTTTGGCGAGCCCATAGCAAAGATTTTCCTCCTACTTGGTAACCACGAATCCAGTCAAATGGCTTGTCTTGAACATACGGATGTTCGGCATCCTTCACCATAAAATGTTTCGCATCTTCCTTAAACGCATAACATTTACTTACAATAGGATTAGCCGCAATTTCTTCATTCGTTAAACGTCCCCGATGTTCAAATTCCCATGGACTCATCAGGGTCGTTGGGTAGTCTTCATTATGTGTCACTTTCCGACCACGCTCCAAAACCAACGTTTTGATTCCTTTATCACAAAACTCTTTGGCAGCCCAGCCACCCGCAATTCCTGAACCAATGACGATTGCGCCATACGTTCGCTTTTCAGCATGCTTTAAAATCTCCATCGTCTATTTTTTGACAGGTACGCACGGATTCCAAAAACCGGGTGCCATTTGATAATTTAAATGATTAACTAATACATATTCCGTGGTCGAGTAGCCCTGAATCGTTAAACCTTTCAAGGTAGCCATGGCCTTTTGTGCCTCTGCACCAAAATGACCTTTTTCCAACAGAAATAAGAATTGCTCCTTTTCAGCCGCAGTTGCATCTGCAATGGCATGACCATTTTCAGTTTGAAACCAAGCAGGAATTTGACCTAAAACTTTTTGAAAGGTTGATTGAGCAGCTGGTTCGTAACAATCTTTGAGCATGGTTTTGACAAACGCTGGAACACCTAGACTGACAGCTCCTGGAATTTTTGATTCTGGAATAATCGCTCCCATCCATAGGTTTAAGGACGCTTCATCGATAGCAGATAATGCTAAGGTATTTCCAGAATTTTGTGCTGATAATGGGTAGGAAACTACGGAACCTAAGGTGGCTAAGGCCATTCCTTTGATCCAATCCCGACGAGTAGTAAAATTCATGTTTAATAGGATAAAATTATACCTACAAACATATCAAAAATTAATCAAATAAAAGCCACTTAACCCCATAGGCAAAACTTCTTCGCATGGCAGGATATAAATAAGCCACATAATGATTATCTGAAATTAAGCCCTGCGCAGCATTCGCATATTTGAAAAATAAGCGGACCCGATTGATACGTAAACTCAGATAAGGATCCACCTGTACGAATGCGGGTAGTTTCACTTGATTTTGTAAGTGAAATTGTTGGGTCGCCGGCATGTAGGCATCACCGTAATAGGCCGACAAATAATGTGCGTCTAGACCGATTTGCACATACAGGAGTTTCTTGTATTGAACATTTACAGCTAGGTTCGCATTTGCTGCCAAATTGGGCATGCGCATCACATCAGGTCCCGTCAACGTATTAGCGAAAACATTGGAATTCCAAACGAAACGCCCACGTTCCCCACCCCAAGCTAATCCCGTACGAAATACGCCGAGTCCCTTAGACTCTTGACGCACATTGGCTAAGCTATCAAAATACACCCAATTCGCAATTCGCTGAATCGTAACCGAGGGTTTAAAATACATTTTCGCATTTCCGATTGAAATTCCACCTTCCAACTGATCAAATGAAATTTGGTTCAGGACTTTATCCCAACGATAAGAGGAATTATACATCCACGTTTGCGCAATACTTGGACTCGACGAAGTCCGCTGAGCTTGCACATAAAACCACGGCGACTCAAACTTAGCCTTTAATTGATAATCAGACCCGATCAAATATTCCCCCTCAGCGGTAAAATCAACGGTTTCAGTGAATTTTTGATGCAACCAAAGACCCACATAATTTTCAAGTCTGTTTTTTGTCACATCAGTAAGCGGATTATTGACCGACCAATAGCGCTGACGCACATGCGCCCGGTACGTAAACTTTCTAAATACCCCCTTCAATCCGGTTTGATGACTGAAAGACTGCCAATTATTCTCGTTATACAACGAATCTGACTCGGGTGCTTGTATGTAATTAATGTACGTTTTAGGGTAAAAACGTTTCCCCAAATTATTCTCAAAATCTAAATCTCTGAATTTGACTTGTCGGCTTTCTACATCCAAACGCTGAAACAACTGCAACCCCTTAAATCCAATAAATTCTTGGTAGACATGAAACTTCAAAAACTTATCTTTTGTCTGCGTCTTCGCAGCCGTCAAAAAAGCGGTATTATCCACATATTTCAGCGCCTGAATGGGCGTCAGGTCATTAATTAACATGATTCCACCCTGATCATTTACAGCGTGATCATAGTAATTAATGTGAGCTAAAATCCGATAGCGATCAGAACGGGAACGGTAATTGGTATGCACTAAAAATCCCCACTGCCCTGTCAAATTAATATTGCGTGCTTTAAATGCATCATCGGTAAAAGCTTTGTCCGAAACGAGACGCTGTAATTCAATGCCAACGTTCCAAAGGGAATCGACATTTCTGGCAAATGAAAAGTTTAACCGGGTTTGACCACCGGCGCCATCGTTAAATTCAACAGCAGAAAAAGGGGATTTTGTATTTATATAATGAACTTTTTCAGGCGCAAAAGCATAAGGAGTATAAGCATTATAGCCTAATTGCGTACCTAAAGTCACTGTTACTGGGGTAAAAATGGACCGCGTGGCCGTACCATCCGAACCCAAATTAGCCTGTAAAAACCCACTGCGCTCTTGAAATAAATAGCGATGAAATAGATGTAAGGTGGTATCAATGCGTCGCTTTTGAATCTGACTATCCATCACATCTTGCTCTAGAAAATAGTGCATAGATTCTGGACCATAGATTTGCTTCGTAGAATCATCTAGCGCAGCTCTGCCTGATTTTTGAGGTCCTTGCGTTTGGGTAGTTGGCCTTGTATTCGCCGCTGGAAATCCTCCATTCGTATTCATCCCCCCGTTTCCCATGGGATTATTGGGGTTAGGAAATTGACCTATACTTTGAAAGGTAATGAGACCAAAAAGAAATACGAGGAATCGAATTTTCACGCCGTAAAGGTAGCTATTTTTTAAGATTAAGCGGAACCTGAGAAGTTAACCAAGCCCAAAACTCCGTTTCTTGATCTAAAAATTCCATCTGCATGGGCAAATAAAACAAACGTGACTGCAGTGCCGAGTAGCTCCTTACATGCTCCTCCATCCGCACATAATCTTTGTGTGTGGTTAATATTCCCGCTGAAGGATGTAAGCTAGCCGCCACATGCTCCCAATATTGATAATCAGCTTGCTGAAAAGCGTAATGATCTGCATAGGTTTCCTGATTCAGAATATCGCCAAACTTTTTCGCCGCTTTGAAAAAAGGCAAAGGATCCGCTATACCGGCGAAAAGATGCCAAGCAGAGATGTTTTTTGCATTGTTTCCAACCGGTACCCCATAGCCAACTTTAGTAAAGAAAACGGGTAAATCAAATTGTAAGAATGGCTCCTTTTGGGCTTCGCTCAAAACATCTGGACAACGATTTACAATCAACGCATGCGCTCTTTTGATCCCATCCGCAGACTCCCGCAAGCGCCCCAAGGGCAATAATTTATCCGAAAAAAATGGCTTAGAAAAGGTGGTGCAAACTAAATTCAAATCAGCCTTCAAAGCACGATGCTGAAATGCATCATCTAATATAATGGCATCCAAATCCTTCATTTCTTCAATGCCTTTCAATCGATTCTCACAGACTGCAACTGGTAAATCAGCAAATTGACGCTTGTAGGCTAATGGTTCATCGCCCACAGTAGAGGCAGTTGAATCAGCATCAACCCATCGAAAACCAGATGTTTTACGGCCATAACCCCTACTCAGAATCCCAACCGTACCCGAAAATTTCCAATGTGTAATCAAGTACGTAACTAATGGGCTTTTGCCGGTACCGCCCACGGCTAGATTGCCTACGACCAATGTAAATGGCTTCATAACATGCGTGGATGACAACACACCTCGATCATACCATGTATTCCGGAAGCGCGTGATTGCGCCAAAAATTCCTGCCAATAATCGAAATACCCACTTTTTCATAATCGGCCTAAAGCTAATAAATAATCTAGGGAGGGGCAAAAATGCCACAAAAATAATAAATTGCAACATGATTCAATTGCTCAGCCATCCCCTACAATTCCATTTCGAAGCAGGTACATCACGCGGGGTACTGACACAAAAAACGAGCTATTTCATACAAATTGAACAAGATGGGAAAATTGGCCTAGGCGAAGCCGGACCATTGCGTGGCTTAAGTCCAGAATTTGAAGAGGATTGCCTACCTGCATTTCAAAAAGCCATCGCGACAATCAAACACCTACCAGAAAATCCAGAAGATATAGACGCATTGGTGCAAACCATCCCATTTGAACAGCCCTCCTTTCGGGCGGCTCTTGAAATGGCTTTGCTAGATTATTTTCACGCAAAAGATGGAATATACTTTGATAATTCATTCGCACGAGGTGTATCAAGTTTGCCAATAAATGGCTTGATTTGGATGGGTAGTCCTGAGTTTATGCGCCAACAAATCGCAGAGAAACTCGCAGAGGGTTATGATTGTCTTAAATTAAAAATTGGCGCCATTGATTTCGAACAAGAGATCGAGATTATTTCAGAGATCCGTAAACACTTCTCGGCAGCTGAATTAACCATTCGGGTAGATGCTAATGGTGCATTCTCGCCTCAGGAAGCCCCGTCAAAATTGGAAAGACTCGCGAAACTTGACATTCATTCCATCGAACAACCGATACAAGCAGGACAGTGGAAAGCAATGCGTGCATTGTGCGCATTAAACATTTTACCGATTGCCCTCGATGAAGAATTAATTCAGGCTAAAGACCCGCAGGCATTATTAGAATCCATACAAGCACCCTACATCATTTTGAAACCAAGTCTTTTAGGTGGTTTTAGAGCTAGTAACGAATGGATTCAAGCGGCCGAAACCGTAGGAACTGATTGGTGGATTACCTCTGCATTAGAATCCAATATTGGGCTACAAGCAGTTGCGCAATTTACAGGTGAATACCGAAATCCACTCCCACAAGGTTTAGGTACCGGAAAACTGTATACCAACAATTTCGATTGTGGTCTTTCGATTCAAAAAGGGCACATTTATTCCAATCCACATACCAAAAGAACAAATCCTTTTGCCTAAATTTACGGCATCATTTTAAACATTGAATTGAATGAATACGATTGACGAGGCGATGATTGCCATTCTAGAACAACGCTTGAAATTAAGCAAATTGAGTTATTCTGATGATACCTATGATGATGTCGAAGAATTACTACACGATTTGGAAGATGAATTCAACGAAAAATATGGAGATGAGTTGGAAGAAATTCTAGAGAAAGTACACATCAAACATTGTCCAGAATCAGATGTTTTATTGCCTACAGCCTATTTAGCTAAGAAATTTGTGGAAACGGCCGATGGTGAAATTGAAATAGGTAAAAAAGAAGGCGTTGAAGTTGAATGGATAGAAGATCCTGCCGCTGCTGCCCGACTAGTATTATTACCCGCTCCTACTCGAATCCTTTTGATGACCCCAAAAAGTCTCGAGGTTGTTTGGGAAGCAGCCCAATAAAACAAAAAAGGTGAGCACGAAATGCTCACCTTTTTTTATACCCAATCAATTCCCTTTTTCAACAAATCTAAGGTTTTTTGACCCTCCGGATACCCACTCGCATCATGCATATACTCCCAAGATGCCAATGGCGGCAAACTCATTAATATCGATTCCGTCCGACCATTCGTCTCCAAACCAAATTTGGTACCCCGGTCATGCACTAAGTTAAACTCCACATAACGTCCCCGGCGCAACAATTGAAAATCACGTTCTTGATCGCTAACTGGTTTGCTGGCGTTTGCTTTCATCAAATGACTGTATATGGGAACGAATGTTTCACCCACCGACTTCACAAAGTCAAATGTTTTTGCTTTGTCTTCTTTTAAGTAATCAAAGAATATACCCCCAATTCCACGGGTTTCATTCCGATGCGTATTGAAAAAATAATCATCCGCCCACGTTTTATAACGCGCATAAACATCGTCTCCAAACCCATCACACGCCGCTTTGACTTGTTGGTGAAACCACTTCGCCTGCTCCGGAATAATAATATGAGGTGTTAAATCGATTCCACCACCGAACCAACTTTGACCATTGCTCAGTTCAAAATAACGCACATTCATGTGAATGATGGGAACCCAGGCATTGTATGGATGCATCACGATGGATACACCCGTAGCGAAGAATTCAACTTCTTCCGTCACGTTTAAGCTGGTCACCATTTTGGGATGCAACGGGCCAGAAACTGCGGAAAAATTAACACCTGCCTTTTCTAAGATACTGCCGTTTTGAATCAAACGTGTACGACCGCCGCCACCTTCCGGGCGCGACCAAAGATCTTCTTTGAATGTTCCTGTTCCATCTGCCTCGGCGATTCCTTGGCAAATACGATCTTGTAAATCGCGAAAATACGCTTCTATCTGTTCTTTATGCATACTAATTAGGACTCTGATTACTTGAATCGGTTGGTTCTGTTGGATTTTCCATCAATGCATTTAAGGAATCTAACTCCGCGTCTGACACCTGAAGCGAATCAGGTAACGTACTAATCCCATTACCACAATCAAAATCTTTCTTGACCACGCGCTTATCCAATCGATCGAACGGTGCAGGTTTATATATCGCTAACGCGGGATCTTTGACTACTTTCAACATAAACCGTTTATAAATAGGCATGGCAGTTTTTGATCCCTCGCCCAGTGCACCGGAACGGAAGTGAATAGATCGATCATCTCCGCCGACCCAGACACCCGAAATTAAATTTTGAGTCATCCCGATAAACCAACCATCCGAATGATTCGAGGTGGTACCCGTTTTACCCGCAAAATTGTGTGCATAGCGATTATTCCCTTCGGGCAATAAAGCTGCTCCATCGCCCCAAAGCAACGAACTGGCGGTTCCTCCTTCATGGATTACTCCTTCCAGCATGGACCGAACTAATTGAGCCGATTCTTTCTTGATCACCCGAGTTGCTGTTGATTCAAATGTTTGAATCACTTTACCATTTTGATCTTTAATCTCCGTGACGAGCATTGGCTCTACATGAATTCCTTCATTTACAAAGGCCGAATATGCCCCAATCATCTCAAATAAAGACACATCAAAAGATCCCAAACCAATCGATGCTACTGGCTTCAAAGGACTCTTTATTCCCATTTTTTGGGCATAATACATGACCGTATCCGGACCTACGATATCGTTGGTGAGGCGGGCAGTGACCGTATTCACCGACTTCGCCAAAGCCCGTTTCAATGGCATCAAGCTATAGGAGAACGTGCCATCTGCATTGTGTGGACTCCAAATTTTCTTCTCCCCATTCTCCTCAATTTCCAAGGAATACGGCGCATCTTCTACAGCAAAACATGGTGATAAGTCGCGTGGACCGTCAATCGCAGCAGTATACACGAAAGGTTTGAAAGTTGACCCTGCTTGACGCTTACTTTGCTTCACGTGATCGTACTTAAAGTATTTAAAATCTAGTCCGCCGACCCACGCTTTGATATGACCCGTGTAGGGATCGAGGGTCATCATACCCGCTTGCAAAAAGCGTTTATAGTATTGAATGGAATCGTACGCACTCATCGTTTGCTGCTCCTCACCCAAGGTATTCCGAGAATAAACCCACATTTTGCGCTTCACGTTTTTCATTTGGTACAGCACGGAATCTGGATTTTTCGGATATCGCTTAACCAAAGCTTTGTAATATTCCGTCCGTTTCGCTACCGAATCAATAAACCCAGGAATCTCTTTTCCAGATTCATCAACCCATGGATTTTGTCCTGACCAATGATTATCAAACGATTTTTGTGTCGAACGCATGCCCTCTTCGACCGACTCTTCGGCATGAATTTGCAAACGGGAATCAATCGTCGTTGTAATTTTCAAACCATCCCGATACAAATCAATCTCCATTTCATTGGCCTTCGCCCATTCCTGAATGTATTTCGCAACGGCAACCTTGAAATAATTACCCGTTCCATCATACGGAGATTCCTCATTCTCATGCAAGACAATCGGTAGCAGTGCTAATGAATCATACGCGGCTTTTTTCAAATAACCTGCCTTAACCATCTGTGCCAAAACCACATTTCTACGCTTCCAAGCCTTATTTTCTGCCAAAGGCTTGCCATCGTACCGCTTCGGATTATAGGTGGTTGTTGCCTTTTGAAGGCCAACTAAAATAGCAGCTTCTTGAATATTCAAACTATCCGCCGAAGTATTAAAATAGGTTTTGGCAGCCACCTTAATTCCGTAGGCATTATTCCCGTAATCTACCGTATTCAAATACCAAAGAACGATTTCATCCTTTGTGTAAAACCGCTCGAGTTTAATCGCTGTGACCCACTCTTTAGACTTATAGATTAACTTATTTAAACCGGGGATATAGCCCAACAAACCTGTTTTGGTGAAACTCTTTTTAGTTCGCGTTTTGAATAAATTCTTAGCTAATTGCTGCGAAATCGTACTTCCACCCCCACGGTCACCGCCTTTTACAAGGCCAACCGCAACACCCGCCCAGGCCTGAAAATCAATACCTGTATGCTCATAGAAACGAGCATCCTCTGTCGCTACTAAAGCCTGTACCAAATAGGGCGAAATCAAATTATAGTCACGGATCGGTGTTCTGTTTTCCGCAAAAAACTTACCTAGTAGCACGCCATCTGCTGAATAAATCTCGGAAGCTTGCGATAATTTGGGGTTTTGAAGATCATCTACACTTGGCATTTGCCCTGTTAACCAAAAGATATTGGTCTCAATGACAAACAAATAAACCATCCCATATAAAAATGTCTTACCTGTAATGCGCCACATGCGAACGATGGGCTTATAATAGGGTGAATTTTTATCGACACGAGCATCATAATAAGCCTGAATGGCATTGCGCTTTGCTTGGTAGAAATCAATGGCTTGTTGGCCCAAGCCCTCAGCCTTCCCATACAATTTGGCACCGATTACCTTTTTAATTCCCGCCAGCAACACATGTACAAGCTTCATGATTGCTTGGAGAATCCATGCTTTCCCACGCGAAAAAGAGTGCTGTATCTGCTCAAGCATAGTTTATTCCGTTTCTAATTTTTCTAAGATAGTCATTAAATCCGTGAAATCACGAAAGCCAGGACGATCCTCCTCGCCGGCTACTAAGCCTATTCCTTGGATCGAACTTTGTTCCACCCATTCATCTAAATCACTTTCAGGAATGTCTAATCCGAGAATGATTGGATATTGCGCCGACCATATTTCAATGGATGCTTCCATGCCCGTTAATGAATCCACGGAATCACCAACAACCAAAAAATGGCTCACATAAGGTGCAGAGGCAGCAAAAATAGCTGGTAAATTATCTGTATCGATATTAACACGGAGAATCTTGGGTATGTAAATCGACTGGATCGCGACTAACGAGACGCTCGAATCAATCTCAATCACATCCGGTTTGTAGGTTGACACAGCTTCACGAATCTGTTCAGCAGTCGCGTTGGTAAATTCACCTACGATTTGAACGCCCGCTAACCAATTGCGAATTTCCGTAAAGCGCTCAAGCGTTAAATCCAGTAATGGAAAACCTAACCACTCGACGCCCATTCCCGCACAATACCGCGCGTCTGACAAATTAGCAATCGATGAAACTTTAACCTGGGTTTTCAACATAGTAGTCTCGAAAATAAACGAGGACAAAAGTACGTTTTCAATGGGTAAATACCAAGATAATTGGCCGTTTGGCGAAATAAATCCTAACTTGCGGAAAATTTACAGCAGGCTTTGAACCTGTAAGGAAATATGGAATCAAAAGGACGCGTTTTAGTCGCCATGAGCGGCGGCATCGACAGCTCAGTCGCAGCTGTTTTATTACACGAACAAGGTTATGAGGTCATTGGAATGACCATGAAGACCTGGGACTACGCTAGTTCTGGTGGAGATAAGAAAGAAACCGGTTGTTGTTCTCTAGATTCCATAAACGATGCGAGACACATCGCTGTGTCGCTCGGTTTTCCCCATTATATATTAGATATCCGTGAAGAATTTGGTGATTCGGTCATCGATTACTTTACGCAAGAATACGTGGATGGACGTACCCCAAACCCATGTGTCATGTGTAATACGCACATCAAATGGGACGCACTACTTCGGCGTGCGGATCAATTAGGTTGTGAGTTTATTGCGACCGGACACTATGCACAAATACGTGAGGAAAATGGCCGACACATCATTTCGAAAGGGGTAGATACCTTAAAAGATCAGAGTTACGTGCTTTGGGGAGTTTCACAATCCAGCCTGGCACGCACCATTTTACCATTAGGTGGATTAACCAAAGCGCGCATTCGTGAGATGGCTACCGAACGTGGTTTTGTAGATTTAGTGAATAAATCTGAAAGCTACGAAATCTGCTTTGTGCCTGATAATGATTATCGTGGTTTTTTAAAGCGTAGATTACCTGAATTAGAAGCCGAAGTTGCCGGTGGAAATTTTGTGGACACGTCTGGAAAGGTGATTGGTACGCATGAGGGCTATCCGTTTTATACGGTAGGCCAACGGAAAGGTTTGGGAAAAGCTTTTGGATTCCCAGCTTATGTGATTGAAATTCGCAAAGAAACCAATGAAGTTGTGATTGGCGAGATAGCTGATTTAAATCGGACCGGCATGTGGGTAGGCCAGCTCAACCTTCAAAAGTATGCAGAAATCCCTGCAGAAGGCATAGAAACACTAACAAAGGTTCGATATAAAGACGCCGGAACGGATGCAATCATTTACCAGCACGGCGCTAAAATCAAAGTTGACTTTCATGCAGAAGTCAGCGGTATCGCACCAGGCCAAGCAGCCGTTTTCTACGAGGGAAATGATGTCATTGGTGGCGGTTGGATCTTAAAATCGTTCCAAAAAGGGAGTGTATTTGAGCATGTGCAATCGTTTGAGGTGGCCAACTAAGGAATCAACTTTGCCTCTTCGGGAGTTAATTTCACTTTAATGCGTGGCATTTGGATGACCTCCATGTCGTAAATCCTTGCTCCGTCTATCTTAAAACGTAACGCCGTTTGCTCCGGATGAAAACCATGTTGGCCCGCCGCACCCGGATTCAAAAACAGCATATTATTACGTTTGGCATCCCGCTTAATTTGCAAGATATGCGAATGCCCGCAGACAAAAATCATAGGTAAACCTTTTGAGAATGCCTCTAAGGCATCAGGTTTGTAATTCGAGGGGGCTCCTGCGATATGCGTCATGGCAACCGTCACATCTTCACAACGAAAGCGCCGAATTTTGGGATACATATTTCGAATGGTGCGGTCATCAATATTCCCGTATACTCCAGCAATCGGCTTTCCGTAAGCGGCTAATTTATCCGCCAGCTCCACAGATCCCCAATCTCCCGCATGCCAAATTTGATCACATGCCTTGAGATGTTCATCCAGGCGTGGATCCAAATAACTATGCGTATCGGAGAGTAATAAAACCTTAACCATCTTACTTCGCTTTTACCGAAATTAGCGCACCACTGGAAATGAGCGCATTCTTTTTCCAAATTACACGTTCCTCAGCTAAGCGAGCATTCACCGCCGCATCTTGGTTTACCCAAGCAGGGGATCCAGCATCTTTCCAAGCCGAAAACCAAAAGGATGCCACCCGCGAGGAAGCCAATAACATGCGTTTTTGAACCGACACCCCTACCTTGGCTCCATACGCTTGAATAAAGGCTTTAGTATAATAGCGTTGCTTCCGACCATATTTCTCAACCATTTCAAAGGAACCATCCTCTCCTAATGCCGCGCGAACTTCTTTTTCAGCGCTAAACATCGTAGGCAACATGGCATGTGACTCCAATAAAATCTGGAAAATGAAATCTTGAGGTTTGGCAATGTATTGAACAACAGCTACTTGGCTCAAATTATACGTCTGCAATTGATCTTCAGGCACTAAACTTTCCCATAAGACGTGCATTCCTTTTTGGCCGGTCAACTGCCCATCGTGATTTTTTGTGGTATGTAAAGGCACGTGTGCATCCGCCACATAATGCCCTAAATCAGCTGCATAAAATAAGACTGAATCCCGCATTTCATGCTTGAAGGCATGCACTAAGCGGCCATACACACGGGTAACTTCCCAAGGCACCAAGCCTTCTTTACGTAAACTATCTAGCGTATACTTTTTTACGGCGGCATTGAAATCATGCGGAATATCGGTTTTATAATTAGCCCCAAACAACGGTGCATCCATATCCAAATAATGCTTGGCATCTTCCAATTTATCATCTTTCCGACGCACATCCGGACGAATGGATTGTTGGACGATGTATTCCTGATTCGCATAAAAATACGACGCTAACCCATCCGGCAATTGGTAAATAGACACTTGTTGCAACGTCTTGTGCGCCAAAAATCCCCAAGAGGAACATAGGACAAGAATGAAAAGACTAATTTTCTTCATGAGTTGGTTTGATGAATGATTTTGGCGATTTGCCATATTGTTTTTTAAAGGCTCTTGCGAAGTAAGCAGGGTCATTAAAGCCCACTTGATACGCGATTTCAGAGATGTTAAAGGTTGAATTTTCTAATAAAACTTTCGCCTGTTGCAAGCGTATTGACCGAATAAATTCGTTGGCCGCTAAGGATGTCAACATCTTCAACTTCCTATACAACTGCATTTTACTCATATCTAGGCCTTTTTCAAGGTCCTCTACGTCAAAGTCGGCATTACTCAAATTCGCAATAATCAACTGCGTTGCTTTCACTAAGAAAGCATCCTCAAAGGTAGGCAATTTCCCTTCACTCAATTCCTGTTGGATCATCTGCTTTTGCCAATTCTTCCGATTTCGTTCTTTGGACTCCAACAACTTATTCACACGAATTTCTAAAATATCCGCATTAAATGGCTTACTCACGAAGTCATCTGCTCCAGATTGCATGCCTTCAATCTGACTTTCTTGTGAACTTTTGGAGGTCAATAAAACTAATGGAATATGATTTGTTTTCGGGTTTTGACGCAGCGCCCGACATAAATTCACGCCACTCATTCCCGGCATCATCCAATCCGTAATGACAACATCAGGCAAATAGGTCAATGCCATTTCAAGGGCATCCTCACCTTTCGAAGCTTCCATGACCTGAAATTTAGATTCAAAAATTTCGGCCACAAATTTCCGTAGTTCGGTATGATCATCCACGATTAACAAAATCTGCTTTTCCTTTTCAATCGAATTTTCAGGTGTAATCAATGGCTCCTGCGACTTAATTGTCATCAATTTTTCTTGAACCCACGAGGGGTCAAAATCGGACTTACGCACCGGAATTCTTAAACCAAATTCACTACCTACTCCTAAAGTACTTTTAACTTCTATTTCCCCTAAGTGAAGCGTTACTAATTCCTTGCAAAGTGAAAGTCCGACGCCGGTACCAACCACCGACATAGACTCAGGGATTTGATAAAAGCGATCAAAAATATGCGGTAAATGTTCCGAAGAAATACCCTTGCCTGTATCAATAACGCGAATATAAATTTGATTTACTTCTTCATTTCCATCCACAAATAAGGATTCCAAATCTAACGAAACACCTATTTTACCATCTTCTGGCGTATGCTTGAACGCATTTGACAATAAATTACTCACACATTTCTCGACAATATCTGCATCATAATAAACGAGTAGTGAAGAAATGGGGGCTTTCCAGGTCAACTTGATTTGCTTCTGCTGTGCATAATTTTCAAAACCTTGAATGATCCCATTCAACTGAAGAACCAAATCATGTTTAGCAATTACTGGTTGTTGTTTTCCTGATTCAATTTTAGATAAATCCAACAATTGATTAATCAACCTCAATAGCTTCTGAGCATTTTGATAAATCGAAGAAATCCGTTTTTCTTGCGTACCAGACAGAGAGGCATTTTGCATAAAATACTTCTCTATGGGACTAATGATCAACGTTAGAGGCGTCCTTAATTCATGAGAAATATTCGTAAAAAAGTGGGTCTTTACTTGCTCCAACTCCCGTATACGTTCTTTTTCGATTTCCTTCATCCGTATATCGGTTTTGAAAGCCTCTCGAATTTTCACTTCTCGAATAAATAGATATATCACAGCTATTAAAATGAGCATATATCCCATGTAAGCCCACCATGTTCGATACCAAGGTGGCAACACCGTAATCAACAATTCCGTAGGTTTTTCAGACCATACCCCATCCGAATTCGAAGCCTTTACTTTAAATATGTAATCCCCCGGAGATAAGTTGGTATACGTCGCCGACCTCGTTGTCCCCACGTAATTCCAATCCTTTTCAAAACCTTCTAAATAATACGCATACCGATTATTTTTCGGGCGCTGATATTCTAAGGCTACAAAATCGAGACTAAATACCGACTGCCCTGGCTGGAGCGTTATGTGGGTAGTTCTACTAATATCAAATGTGAGCGGGCTATCTTCTTGGCCCGGCTCTACGACCTGATTGAATAATTTAAAGCTGGTCACATACACATCTGGAACATCCAAACGCATACGTAAACTATCCGATTTTAAATAATTCAGGCCGTTTACACCGCCAAAAAACAACCAGTTTTGTTGATTGGCAACAATAGCTTTCGCCATAAATTCCTTTCCCTGTAACCCATCAGCTTCTTCAAAATTGATAAACCGCAGGGTCTTACCATCCATTTTAGAAATACCATTGGTCGTGGTAAACCATAAATCTCCTTGTCCATCTTCGGCAACCGCACGAACCGTATTACTCGCTAAGCCTTCCTTGACCGTAAAGACACGAAAATCTTGCTTTTCAGCCTGATACAAGTTGACCCCACCCCCATTCGTCAGTGCCCAAATACGCTGTTTTTTATCTTGGTATACCTGCGTAACGTGATTATAACTTAAACTTTGCGGGTCTGCCGACTTGACCAAGTGATTCAGTTTTTGACTTTTAAAGTTATAGATATAGAGACCTGAACCGATCGTAGAAATCCACAATTGGCCATCAGCCATCACCTTCAAATCTGAAATAGCCCGATTTTGAAACGTCTTTATCCCTAAAATAGGAAAAGGAACTTGGTACGTTTTGGTTTGTGGATTGAAGGAGACTATTCCCAGACCTACGGTACCAATGAGTACTTGATTATCATAGGGAAGGATGCAATTGAAATTAGCTTCGCGCCGACCAGGCAAAAAAGGATAATCGCTTAGTTTCTTAGTCGCAGAAAGGTGATTGAGACCTTTACCCCAGAAACCAATCCAAACTTCGCCATTGGGCATCGCTTTTAATAAGTTAATATCAAAATCACCTGACGCATTAAGTTTATTGGCCGATTCCTTATAGATCACATGATTCAGTTTTCGATTTTTATGATCGAAATAAGACAAGCCTAAATTGCTTCCTATCCAAATACCAGAAGCATCTGAAGCCGATAATGCAGTTACTTTATTGCTTAATAAACCCTGAATGGTATTCGGCTTATAACGAAGTACCGAAAACCGGGGCTTTTGAAAAAAACTAATATTTAAACCAGCTTCCCAAGTACCTATCCATGTATTCAAATCTGAATCTGTAAATAAGCTCATCACCGCATAGGAGCTGATGCCCACCTCGGGATCAGGATTGGATGGAATGTGTTTATAACGTTTAAAATCATCCCCCTCCATGACATAAACGCCATTATCCGTTCCTATCCAAATATTTTGCAATGCATCCCGGGTAATACTCGTTACGATATTTTGACGTGCAAGCGGATTAGAAGCTTGGTAAAATACGGAACGAAATTGCTGGTTAGTTGGATTAAACTGAAACAAACCGGCACCATCTGTCCCAACTAAAATATCCCCATTCTTAGCTTCATAAATGGCTCTTATCCTAGACTTTACTTGATTTTGTCCGATAGAAAACGGCATAAAACTATGCTTTCCGAGAACAGAGATTAATTGTCCTGTACGGGTTCCAAACCATAACGATCCATTGCTATGTTTAAATAATCGAACCACATCTTTGACCAAAGGATTATTGATTTCAGATTCTGCAGCAAGCAATTTCTTCGTTTGCGTATTAAAAACTAAAAAACCTAGTCCAAGAGCTGCCACTCCTATCCGATGATTCCCTAATTTGATAAATGAAGGAATATTTAAATTGCTAATATCTTGCCCATTAGGCCCGCGTGTAAACCGCGTAATCTTACCCGTTTGTAGATCCAAATGATTCAAACCAGATGATCGGGTACCCACCCAAATATTTCCTTCATCATCTTCCACGATGGAAAAAATATCACTCCCACTTAGGGTTGTGGGGTCACTGGGGTCATTACGATAAATCTTAAAATTGTGCCCATCATAGCGGTTCAATCCATCCGCCGTAGCAAACCAAAGAAAACCTTTCTTGTCTTGAATAATCTTGTAAACCGAACTTTGAGATAAACCTGAGGCGGTAGATAAGCGCTCAAATCGATTGCCCACTTGCCCATGAAGGGAAGCTGAAATCAGAAGCCAAATGAAACACAAAAAAGTCCGCAAAGTCGTAAAATATAGAACGTCTAAATTAGAAAAATAAAGGTAAAAGTTACGCCGACTTACCGGTATATATTCCACGCGACAAAGCCATTAATTCACGTATAATTCTTTCAAAAGCGGTTTAGTGCAAGAATCGTCCACAAATTTGAAAGATTTGTCCAATCGAAAGCAGGGTAGTTGGATTACATTTGTTTATGTTATTCATAACGAAATCGCATAAATAGACATGGTCAAGACATTTGTTTCTTTTTCTGCAAAAAATTCGGACAACAAACTTCCGAAATATCAGCAATTAATTAATTCCCTATTGCAAGATATTGAAATGGGTGAATTGAAACCGGGGGAAAGATTACCTTCCATTAACGAGGCTTCCGAAGAATGTTATCTATCCCGCGATACAGTAGAACGTGCTTACACGGAGTTACATAAAATGGGGGTTATCACGTCGATCTTTCGAAAAGGATACTTCATTTCTAACTCGTCTATAAAGACCAAAACCAAAGTACTTTTTTTGGTGGGCAAAATTACGAATACCAATAAAGAGATCTTTGATTCATTTTGCGAGTCATTAGGCAAAAATGTCATGGTGGATATTTACACCTACCAATACAAGACACGCCAGTTTCAAGAAATCATGGCGCAGCAGTTGGGGAATTACCATTATTACGTCATCATGCCTCACCTAATAGAAGAGGAAGAGGAAAACATTAAGTGCTTAAAGAAGATTTCAGGGGACCGCTTGATTTTATTGGATCAAAACTTCAATAGTATTTCCAATGCGCATGCGAGCATTATTTCTCAGCCTAAAACGGCTTTAAACTTTCACTTTTCAAACCAAATAAACCTGTTTAATAAATACCATTCGTTCAATTTAGTCGTTTCAGAGGAGGATTATTTCGATGCTGGATTGATTAACGGTTGCAGTGAATTCTGCGAGGCGAATGGCCTGGAGTTCCAAGTATTGGATGGCCTAGATCCGGTGGATGTACGTGCTGGTGAAATTTATTTCACACTAGACGACAAAGACTTGGTGAAGGCTATCAAATACGGGGAAACAAATGGATTGACGATAGGTGAAAATCTTGGTCTCATTGCATTTAACGATTGTCATTTTAAAGAAATCGTTGCCGGGGGAATTACAGTTTTATCAAATCAACCTAGCTTATTAGGCGAAATGGCCGCACAATTGATTCAAGACAATGACAAAAGCAGCCATGAACTAGCATTACAGTTTATTATAAGAAAATCACTTTAGGGTTTAATTTGCTGAAATGGGTCATGATTTTCGTGACCCATTTTTTTTTGCATAAGCAATATTGCGGCGCAGACCTTTCAACTTAGTTCTACTGATCGCAGAGAACTGAAATAATTCTTTAAATAGATCTTCTGATAAATCCTCCCAATCTTGCTTCGATAAATCTAAAAACCTCTCGTTAGGTTGAAACGCAATTTCTTGATGCGGTTTGGAATGACGATTCCATGGGCAAACATCTTGACAAATATCACATCCAAAGATCCAATCTTGAAAATTAGCCTGCAACTCTGCCGGCATTTGATCCTTCAATTCAATCGTGAAATAACTAATGCATTTAGATCCATCCACCACATAAGGCGCAATGGCATCCGTCGGGCATGCCTCGATACAGCGCGTACAGGTCCCACAAAAATCTTTGATGGGCCCGTCGGGTTCTGCCTTCAAGTCCACCAAAAGCTCCGCTAAGAAAAAGAAACTCCCTTGTTTCGGAATGATCAAGTTGGCATTCTTCCCTATCCATCCCAAACCAGACTTTTTGGCCCAAGCTTTTTCCAATACCGGGGCGGAGTCTACAAACATCCGACCGCTAAAATCACCCATCTCGCGTTGTAGATCATCCCACAAAAGCTTCATTTTATCTTTAATGACCACATGGTAATCTTTTCCAAACGCATATTTGGAGACCTGAAAGGAATCTGATAAGACTTGAATGGAAGGATCAGGAAAGTAATTGTATGCGAGGGAAATCACCGTTTGGCAATCGTCCACAAGTTTACGCGGATCTAGTCGTTTATCGAAATGGTTCGCCATGTAGCTCATCTCGCCGTGCATGTGTTGGTTTAACCAGCGCTCCAAATGCGGTGCCTCTTCGGATAAAAATTCAGCTTTAGAAATCCCACAAAATTGAAAACCATGCTGGTGTGCTAGGCGTTTAATGGTTTGGGAAACGTGAGATGGTGACGCATTCATGTGCCATAAAATTACGAAGCTCACTGAATTTATGCCAAACTGTCAGAAAATAGTTTTTGGTTCATCATTTGAGTAGACGAAAACCCTATTAATTTTGCCTTATGAAAAAGAAAGAGACTGAAAAGCCAATCGAAGAAGAGATCGTACAAGAGACTGCTGAACAAGCACCGACCGAAGAAACACAAGCGCCAGATGAACTGGCTGAAATGAAAGAAAAATACCTTCGTTTATATTCAGACTTTGAAAACTTTAGAAAAAGAACGGCGAAGGAGAAAATTGACCTAATTCAAACAGCCTCTGCTGGATTAATCGTAGACTTATTACCTGTCATCGACGATTATGAGCGCGCCTTAGCGAACGCACCAGAAGGCGAAATATCAGAAGGAATCCAATTGATATTTGCTAAAATCACTGCGACACTTCAAACAAAAGGACTGAAAGAATTACCTGCGAAAGGTGAAGTATTTGACGCGGAATTACATGATTGCATTACGCAATTTCCAGCGCCAACGGAAGACGACAAAGGAAAGGTGATGGAGGTAGCTGAAAAAGGATATACATTAAACGAAAAAGTCATTCGCTTCGCAAAAGTGGTGGTTGGTAACTAATTTACAATGGCGCAGAAAAGAGATTATTACGAGGTATTAGGCGTATCCAAGTCAGCTTCTGAGGAGGAAATCAAGAAAGCTTACCGCAAATTAGCGGTCAAGTATCACCCAGATAAAAACCCAGACGACAAAGCTTCTGAAGAAAAATTCAAGGAGGCTGCTGAAGCTTATGAAGTATTAAGTAACGCCCAAAAGAAATCGCAATATGACCGATTTGGTCATGCGGGAATGGGTGGAGCTGCTGGCGGCGGATTTGGTGGCCAAGGCATGAACATGGAAGATATCTTCTCTCAGTTTGGTGATATCTTCGGTGGTGGTGGCGACGATAGTCCATTCGGAAGCTTTTTCAACGGAGGCCGCGGTGGTGGCAGACGTCAGCGCAAAGGCACTGATCTACGAATCAAGTTGAAGTTAAACTTGGAAGAGATTGCCAATGGCGTCGAAAAGAAAATCAAGGTAAAGCGCCACGTAGCTTGTAAATCTTGCTCAGGCAATGGTTCCAAGAACGGTACTGACTTAAAAACTTGCGGTACGTGCCAAGGTTCTGGTCAAGTAAAACGTGTTCAAAATACGATGTTGGGCCAAATGGTCACTTCATCTACCTGCCCTACCTGTAGCGGCGAAGGCAAAAGCGTAGGTGCTAAATGTGACGCATGTTTCGGTGAAGGCCGCGTGTTAGAAGAAGAAATCATCCCAATCAAAATCCCTGCAGGTGTATCTAACGATATGCAATTATCCATGTCGGGCAAAGGAAACGTTCCACCACGTGGTGGCGTAGCCGGCGATTTGTTAATTGTCATTGAAGAAGAAGCACATGAGGTATTGCACCGCGATGGAAACAACGTGATTTTTGACCTCTATGTAAGCTTCGTTGACGCAGCCTTAGGAACCTCTGTCGAAGTACCTACCATCGGCGGAAAAGCTAAAATTACCTTAGAAGCCGGAACGCAGAGTGGAAAAATCTTACGCTTAAAAGGCAAGGGAATCAAAGAACTGAACGGCTATTCCGTAGGGGATCAATTAGTCCATGTGAATATTTGGACCCCGAAAGAGGTGAATAAAGAAGAACGCGAGTTATTAGAAAAACTGCGTGATTCGGCCAACTTCGCCCCTCAACCAGGGAAGTCGGAAAAAGGATTCTTTCACAAGGTGAGAGATATGTTTTCCTAGAGGTGAGAGGTGAGAGGTAAGAGGTAAGAGGTAAGAGGTAAGAGGTAAGAGGTAAGAGGTAAGAGGTAAGAGGTAAGAGGTAAGAGGTAAGAGGTGAGAGGTAATAGTAACAAATAAAAATGCCCAGGGAATTTCCTTGGGCATTTTTATTAATATGTCAACTCTCAGTTCTTACCTCTCACTTCTCACCTCTTTATTGAACCCTCGCCATTTGCTTCATGAACTTAGATTCAAGATCCTTGTATTTCGCTGGGGATACCTTGGATTCCTTGAACGAAGAAACAATCACATTCATTTCGTATAAGGCAATTTGAATATCACGCTCATGCGCACGCATACCGCCTGATAAGTAGTAATCTAATGCTTGATCGTTACGGTCCACCATCGTTTTGGCCATTTTCAAGGCTTTAGATTCTTCGCCTAGCAATAGATATAAACCAACCATACTAGCCGAAAATTGATCGTAAGGAATCACTTTGTTTGGCATGATTTGCTCCAAATGATCTAATACCTTTTTAGCTAAAGGAGCATTGCCCTCACGAACCAACTGGTCAGCGAGTCTATACGTACCCAAACGCAAGGTCACACTTGGAATACCCATGTAAAAGTCTCCATGGTAGTAAACCTTCTCATCATTCAATCCACGCCAATACATCTTATTCAACATGTTATCCGCCATGATTTTCGAATTCACGAAACCATCCTGTGCACCCTGAATTTTAAATGGCATCAAACGATACGCATAACCTTCTAATTGCATACTCTCCTTCAAACCTAAATACTGGTCATTCGGCAAGGTCGCCGCAAAATAGATCGGACGTGTCCAACCAGCTAACGCGTTGTTTGAGATGATCTCCAATTGGATTAACTCCCCTTTAAAGATATTTTTTGAAGGCAATTTCCAGCTAAGACGGTCCGACAAAAACGGCACGAACTCCTTCGGAAACCAGTTGGACTGCGCCACTTTCATCGCATTCACAGGAATCACTAATGAATCAGATGGGAATGTATTAATCAATTCCCCACTTTGCGTCTGAGCTTGAATGCGCGGATCATCTTTATGCACTAAATCTAAATAATCAGGTAAAGACATCTCCTTGATATTCGGATTTTCCGAATACATGATTTGATCATTAACACCCTCTAAAAATTGATCCTTTTTCAAGACAATTGGCAAAGGACTTGATTGGTAGGTTTGACGCTTCATTTGATCAATGTACCAATCCGTACCCAATAGGGATAAATTACATACACGCACATCCGTACGGAACCCTTCTACTTCTTGAACGTACCACAATGGGAAAGTGTCATTATCACCACCCGTAAATAAGATGGCATTCGGAGCACAAGAATTCAAAAGGTTTTTGGCAAAATCAATTTGATGGTAACGGCCACTGCGATCATGATCATCCCAGTTTTGCTGCGCTAAAATGACCGGCGCAGAGAAACTTAATAACGTGACTAGGGCCCAACGAACCTGTGGTTTCTTCACGATGAGACTCAACCATTCGAATAATTGCATCACGCCCAATCCTGCCCAAATCGCTAAGAAATAAAACGATCCTACATAGATATAATCACGCTCACGTGGTTCTACCGGTGGTGAATTCAAATAAACAACTAAACCAACTCCCGTCAATACAAACATCAGGATGGTCACTAAGAAATCCTTCTCATTCTTTCGATACAATAGATAAAATCCAAAAAGTACCAGAAGCAATGGCAAATAATAATAGTTATTCCGCGCTTTGTTGTTCTTCATCACATCTGGCAATGCAGATGTATCTTCAAAGACGTTAATCGCCCAAGCGTCTTGTTGGTCACTTTCCCGACCTACGAAATTCCAAAGCAAATAGCGCATGTACATATGCCCCATTTGATGGCTAAACATAAATCGTAAGTTATCGCCAAAGCCTGGTTTTTGACCTGCCGGAATACCTAGCATATCTTGATACAAGGCAACATGTTGGCCCGAATTACTCCACACACGCGGCAATAACATTTGTTGGTCCTTCTGATAGACATACTCCGGCTTGTGTGTGTAAACCACATACTTACCATCTTTCATTTTGTAAACCTCATCCCCTTCTTTAAACTCCTCAATCTCAGCCGTATATACAGGACCGTATAGCAAAGAACGTGATCCATATTGCTCACGCTTCAAATACTTCAAGAAGTTCAAGATATTACTTGGATCATTCTCGTTGATCGGTGGATTATATCCCGAACGAACCAATGCCACCGTGTAGGTAGAATAACCTATCAGTAAAAACACAAAGGAGAACAAGGCCACATTTAATACCTCTTTTCCCGCTTTGTAGGAATAACGAATACCCAAAACGATAGCGGCTAGGAGCACCAACAAGAAGAAAATTGCTCCCATGCCATAGCTCATGCCCAGGTTATTTACAAACTGTAATTCAAACCAAAAGGCCATCGAAGGCAATCCTGGAATGATTCCTGAGTTAATGATACCTAGTATGAATAAACCGCCAAGTATCGCGATAAATCCGCCTTTATACGTTGGCTTAGCCTCTTTCTTAAAGTACCATAACAAGGCCAATGCGGGCAAGGTAACCAAGTTCAATAAGTGGACTCCAATGGAAAGACCTACTAAATAAGCGATGAATAAAATCCAGCGATTGGCTTCTGCTTCGTTTTCAACCAACTCCCAACGAAAAGCTGCCCAAACAACAATAGCCGTAAAAAACGAAGACATGGCATATACCTCGGCTTCTACCGCAGAGAACCAAAACGTGTCAGAGAATGCATAAATTAATGATCCTACCGCACCTGAAAGCAATAAAATGATTCCTTCTGATTGTGTCAATTCCGCAAATGACTTGCGTAATACCTTGCGACCAATCATCACGATGGTCCAATGCATAAACAAAATCGTTAATGCACTCGCTACCACAGACATCATATTAATCCAGAACGCCACACGCGTCACATCGCCTAAAGCTAGGAAAGAGAACATACGTCCGAGCAACAAGAATAAAGGTGCTCCTGGAGGATGTGGTACCTGTAATTTGTAGGCACAAGCAATGAATTCACCACAGTCCCAGAAAGAGGCTGTTGGCTCCACCGTTAGCGTATACGTGATAAGAGAAATGGCAAAGACAATCCAACCTACGAGGTTATTATTGCGTTTAAATTGCTGCATAAGAAATTAAAATAATGTCAAAAGTAAGTTAAACTCCGCACTCACGGACTTTAAAATTTGTTAATTGAACTGACGTAGAAAACGGACATCATTTTCCGTAAATAGACGTAAATCTTTGATTTGGTATTTTAGCATGGTGATGCGTTCAATACCCATACCGAAGGCAAAGCCGGAATATTCCTTGGAATCAATACCTACATTCTCAAGCACATTCGGATCAACCATACCTGCACCTGCAATTTCTACCCAACCGGCTTGCTTGCAGACATTGCAACCATCTCCCTTGCACAAAAGGCATGTAATATCCATCTCCGCACTTGGTTCAGTAAACGGAAAATAAGAAGGACGGAAACGAACTTTCGTATCCTTGCCAAACATCTCCTTCGCGAAGTGATACAAGGTATCTTTCAAATCTTTAAAGCTCACTTCCTTGTCGACATATAAGCCTTCTACCTGATGAAATAAGCAGTGAGCGCGCGCTGAAATGGCCTCGTTACGAAAAACACGACCCGGCATAATTGAACGAAATGGTGGCTTAGCATGTTGCATTAAGCGAATTTGAACATTCGACGTATGCGTACGTAATAAGACATCATCTTGAATTTCGCCTTGACCTTTTTCGATGAAGAATGTATCCTGCATTTCACGTGCGGGATGATTTTCAGGGAAATTTAAGGCGGTAAAATTGTAGAAATCTGTTTCAATCTCCGGTCCATCTGACACCGAAAAGCCCATCCGGTTGAAAATCTCTAGGATGCGTGAGCGTACTAAGGTCAACGGATGTAATGAACCTTGAATCAATGGATCCGATAAAGTTAAATCAGCAGGAATTTCAATCGACTGATCCGCACCTGCAAATTCTTCTTGTGCAGCAGCAAACTTAGCTTCGGCTAAATTCTTTAACCCATTTAATGCTTGTCCTACGTCACGTCGGCTCTCCGCTGCAACGTCCTTCAAACCATCAAATAATTCAGCTAAACGTCCTTTCCGACCTACAAACTGAATACGAAATTGCTCTAATGCTGCCGCATCTGAAATAACAAATGCCTCAATTTCAGACTGAATCGCCTGTATTTTATCGTTCATAATTTAAAATAACTTAAACCCAACTGTCACATGGAGTGATTGCGGTTTTTGCGAGAAATAAACACCTTCCGGCTTTAATAAATCGGCCGCTAAATCCGTTTGACCTAGCTCATAGCGTAAATCTAAACTTAAGCGCGAATAAGTAACACCAACACCCGCTTGGTACGAATACATAAATCGTGGAATTCCCAATTTACCATATCCATTAAAGTAATAATGCGTCAGCTCCTCCAAATTGTCATAGCGGGCATGACCAAGAGATCCTACTGGGCCACCTACGACATAGATATGCTTAAATGTATATCCCAATAACAAAGGCGCATCAATGGTCATGTAATCCGAGTCAACTTCCGAATAAACACCTGATGTGGAGTTCAATGCAGTCATCTTTCCTCCGCGAGTAGACAAGGTCATTTCAGGCTGAACAAAAAACTTTTTACCAACCCGTGCATAACCTCCAAAGGTATAGCCTTGCTTGAATGCTGCGCTATTTCGAATCAAAACTGATTCACCTTTAAATCTAAAATCGGTTGAATAATTTTGAATATTAGCACCTCCTTTTAGACCAATAGATAGCCAAGAAGGGATTTTTTGGGCAGATACCGCAAAACTCCATAGACATACCAGAAACAATAGACATACTCTCATCTTATAATATTTTCATTCCCAAAGTAGCTTGAAATGAACTCGCTTTTTGGGAAAAATTAACACCAGAAGGCAAAGGAATCGTTTTCGACAAATCTGTCAAATTACTCTCATATCGAACATCTAATGTAAACCCTAATAGATCGATGCCCGCACCCGCAGTATAGGAAAAATAAGCATTGGTCGCAGCATCACTTAATGTGCCATTTAATGCTTTCAGTTGAGAAAAAGTAGTATTGGGTGTCACACTGTACGAAGCTACAGGTCCAGCCATGACGTGCAATGGTCCTAAGCGATACCCCAACATTAACGGAATATCAACGCTTGTGTAACCAATCTCCACCTTTTTATCTAATCCAAGCGCCGCATTCAGCACGTTTACTTTGGCATACTTAATCCCTGCTAACAATTCAGGTTGAAAAAATACGCGCCGACCGAGCCGAGCGTAAACTCCAGCTACATAACCATTTTTGGCTGTCATACTCTTGGCAACATAATCTGAAACACCATCCACCGTCAAACCATCCAACGTTAGGTTGGTTAAATTAACCCCTCCCTTAATTCCAAATCGGAAAAAATTACCCGTTGCCTTACGTACGGGCATCAACAATTGTGCTCGCACAGGAGTCACAAAAATGAAAGAAAGTAAAAGAAGGCCAACAACCCTACCCGATATCCTCATGAACAAAAACGGTTTTAGTCAATTAAGCTGTAAAATTATCCTTTTTCATCCAAAAAAAAAGGAAAAACCAACGAAAAGCGTAATTTTGAAACCAAATAAAATCACACGTGGCTAAAGCTAAAACTTCCTTTTTCTGTCAATCCTGCGGACATAATGCACCCAAATGGCTAGGCAAATGTCCCTCTTGCGGAGAATGGAATACGTTCGTGGAGGAATTAGTGGAAGTTAGCTCTCACCCAGCGGAAGTTTGGAAAACAAAAACCTCCTCCCGTTCTAAGCCACTACCAAAATTACTTCAAGAAGTCGACTTCGAAAATACACCCAAAATACCTTGTTCAGATACGGAATTCAGTCGGGTATTAGGTGGCGGAATTGTACCTGGCAGCTTAGTGTTAATTGGCGGTGAACCAGGAATCGGAAAGTCGACGCTCCTATTGCAAGTGGCCCTTTCGTTAAGTGGCACGAAAGTTTTATACGTGACAGGAGAAGAATCAGAGCAACAAATTAAACTTCGTGCAGACCGTCTTGAGAAAAAATCAGATAGTTTATATATCCTAACGGAAACAAATACACAAGCCATTTTTAAGCATTTGGTGGACCTTGAACCGGAATTAATCATCGTTGATTCCATTCAAACCCTATTTTCAGACCAAATCGAATCAGGACCTGGTTCCGTTTCTCAAATTCGCGAATGTGCATTGGAACTGATGCGTTTCGCTAAAGAGTCCAATACCCCAATATTTTTAGTTGGCCACATCACCAAAGAAGGATCTATCGCAGGACCTAAAGTGCTCGAACATTTAGTGGATACCGTCCTTCAATTCGAAGGAGACCGTCACATGATCTACCGTATTCTTCGTACTACAAAGAACCGATTTGGTAGTACATCTGAATTAGGTATCTACGAAATGCTGGGATCTGGCTTGCGCGCCGTCACAAATCCCTCGGAAATTTTATTATCCCAGCGGGATGAACCGGCTTCTGGTGTAGCCATTGGGACATTAATGGAAGGAAATCGACCCCTATTAGTTGAAATACAATCCTTAGTTTCCACCACATCCTATGGAACTGCGCAACGAACCGCCAATGGATATGATGGAAAACGTTTGAATATGCTTTTGGCAGTTATCGAAAAGCGCGGTGGATATAAATTAGGCACGCAGGACGTATTCTTGAATGTGACGGGAGGAATTCGCGTGGATGATCCGGCATTGGATTTGGCCACTTGCCTATCCGTGGTTTCTTCTTACGAAGATAAGATTATTGATTCATCTAAATGTTTTGCGGCAGAGGTAGGATTAGGTGGTGAATTGCGTTCGGTCACACGTATAGACCAACGAATCGCTGAGGCAGAAAAACTGGGATTCAAAGAAATCTGGATTTCGAAATACAATTTGAAAGGCTTGAATTACAAACCGAAAAGCATTCAGATTAAATCTGCGGCCAGCTTAATGGATGTCATCATGAACATCTGGCGCCAAAACTAGCTTCGGGATAAGTAACTTTCACCAAGTGCAACCCGTGTGCAGGAACTGCCCGACCGGCTTCTTGTCGGCTTTTTGATTCCAATATCCGTTTTAAATCAGCTACCGTCCATTTACCCATACCGATTTCCATCAGTGTACCCACGATGGCGCGAACCATCCCGCGTAAAAAGCGATTTCCTTCGATTGTAAATACCAAGTTATCGCCATCTACCTCCCAAAAAGCACGCATAATCGTACATTCAAAGGTATTTACCTCCGTTTTCACTTTCGAGAAACACTGAAAATCCGTGTGAGACAAGAGTAATTTGGCAGCCTCATTCATTGCTGACAGATCCAAATCTGCTTCGTACCAGTAGGCGAAATCACGCAAAAATGGATCCTTTTGGCGCGTAATCCGATATATATAAGTACGAGACGTCGCATCGAAACGGGCATGAAAATCATCTGAAACTGCATAAATGGCTTGCGCTGTTAATGCCGGCGAAAGCATACGATTCAAGCGGTAAATTAGATTGTCATCAATGACCAATGACGTATCGAAATGAGCAATTTGATGCGCCGCATGCACACCTGTATCCGTCCGACCGCTTCCCGTGATCGCAACGGTTTCTCCCAATAAAAGACTTAATTTTTCCTCTAATTCCGCTTGCACACTAGGTGCATTCGGCTGGATCTGATATCCATGAAACGAGCCGCCATCATAAGCGAATTGCAGTGCATAGCGGCTCATCTTGAAATTATTTTGTTAAGGCAGTTTCTAATGCCGTGAAATAAGAACCAGAAGCCTTCGCTAATGAACTTACCACTTGGCCATCGACCACCATGTCCGTACCTTTTACGGTACCCAATTGAGAAGACTTAACACCCAATCCTGTTAAATGAGCTTCAAAAGCAGCTTTCTTTGTTGGAGCAACCGATACAATCACACGCGATTGAGCCTCACCAAACCACATCGCATCTTGACGAATACCTGCATCTGATTTCACATCAAATCCTAAACCACGTGGGAAAGCTGATTCCGCAAGTGTTACTAAAACACCTCCATCAGACACGTCATGTGCTGATTGGATTAATTTGGCTTCAATTAATTCTGAGATACCTTTTTGAACCAATTGCTCCGTAGGTAAATCAAAATGCGGTGCCGGCGACGCCTTCACCTTGCGGTATGAATATAAAAACTCAGAAGAAGCGATGTCATTTACTGACTCCCCTACTAAGTATACTAAATCTCCTTCAGCCTTGAAATCCAAGGTCATTTTGTTTTCGGCTTTTTCTAGAATACCCAACATACCAATGGTTGGCGTCGGGAACACCGGACCTTCATCCGAAGATTGGTTATAGAAACTTACGTTACCACCCGTTACCGGAGTTTCGAATGCTTCACAAGCTTTCTTCATTCCTTTGATCGCACCAACGAATTGCCAGTAAACTTCTGGAACGTACGGATTACCAAAATTCAGGCAGTTGGTGATTGCCACCGGCAAACCTCCCGAACAAACAATATTACGCGCTGCCTCCGCAACCGCCATTGCACAACCCTCTTCTGGATCTGCGTTTACGTAGCGTGAATTACAATCCACGGTAATCACAATCGACTTATCGGATCCGTGAACCTTCACCACGCCTGCATCCGAGGGCGCATTCGTGTTACGATTTGCGCGGCCGATCGATGAATCATATTGTTCCGCCACCCACTTCTTGGAAGCGATGTTGGGGTGATTCATTAAGAAATCGAATGCCTTGGGCAATTCTGCCGCTGGGATATCTTGTACTGAATTAATGTCAAATTTTTTGAACTCTTGGAAGTAAGCAGGCTCCTTATATTCGCGGTGATAAACTGGTGCGCCTCCGCCCAGTACCAAATCATCCGCAGGAACATCCGCTACTAAAACGCCATCTTGGTAGAATTCCAAACGTTTAGTATCTGTTACCGTACCAATTTGCTCGCAATTCAAATCCCACTTATCAAAAATCTTCTTCGCCTCCGCTTCACGTCCTTTTTCCACGACGATCAACATACGCTCTTGCGACTCGGATAATAAAATTTCAAATGGCTTCATATTGGCCTGGCGCGTAGGAACTTTGGAAAGATCAATGATCATTCCGTGCTCTCCTTTGGCAGACATTTCGGACGTTGAACAGATAATACCTGCCGCACCCATGTCTTGAATACCAATCACACAACCCGCTTCAATGATTTCCAACGAAGCCTCTAATAATAATTTCTCTTGAAAAGGATCTCCTACTTGAACCGCAGGTAATTTTTCAGAAGATTTAGAAGTAATATCTTCGGATGCAAAACTTGCACCACCAATTCCGTCTTTTCCTGTCGCTGATCCGACAATAAATACACCATTACCTACACCATATGAAATAGCAGATGCTTGGGTACCCACCTTCAAAATACCTGCAGAAAAGGCATTTACGAGTGGATTTACATTATAACAATCGTCAAATTGAACTTCTCCACCGACCGTTGGGATACCAAACGCATTCCCGTAATCACCAATTCCCTTCACAACCCCTTTCACTAACCATTTAGTCTTCGCCAAATCGATGTTACCAAAACGCAAAGAATTTAATTGAGCAATTGGACGTGCACCCATGGTGAAAATATCCCGGTTGATACCGCCTACCCCTGTCGCAGCACCTTGATAAGGTTCTAATGCCGAAGGGTGATTGTGGGATTCAATTTTGAAGGCACAGCCTAAACCGTCGCCTAGGTCAACAAGACCAGCATTTTCTTCACCGGCTTTGGCCAACATACGTGGAGAATCTTTCGGGAGTGTCTTTAACCAAACAATAGAGTTTTTATAGCTACAGTGTTCAGACCACATGACAGAGAAAATGGACAACTCAGTAAAGTTTGGCTTGCGGCCTAAAATTTCCTGAATACGGTCATATTCTTCTGGCAATAAACCTAATTTTTTGGCTGTTTCTACGGTAGGTAAGCTTTCGATCGATTCCACAATAAATTGTTATAGTAAGAAATGCACTTGCATTGACGCAAGAAGGCACAAAGGTAATAAATTTAGAGGAGAGACCCGAAAAAATATTAGGTAAAAATAGTAAGATGAAGAGAGCTTATTTATAGCGTATAACGATCAATGTCCAACGTCCAGCGTCTAAAGTCTAGCTTTTATATCCCCCAATACTTCCGATCTTCCGGAACATCCACATCCCGGAATTTATCTGAAAAGTGAACAATCTCACAGAGCATGGGATTCTGGCGCCAAAATTTACCCAAACCTTGATCACCACTCCAATGATTAAACAAAGGTCGCAAAGCTTGTGGTATTAATACAGGTGGAGAATTAACTCCTTGAAATGAGGCGACAATGGCTCGATCTGGATTGGCCAGCGACGTTATGTTCTTCAGATGAGAAGAGGTCAGAAAAGGCAAATCGCATAACAAAACCAATACATCACGCGAGATATCCACTGCTTTAAGTCCTACGGCCAACGACTCTCCCATCCCTTTTTCCCATTGCGCTACCTGAACAAAAGTCAAGTTGGGAAACTCCTTTTGTAAATTGTCAATAATGGCACTAGACTGCTCCACTTCAGCCCCAAGGCAAACTAAAACCTCTTGGCATACCGAAAACGCGAGGCGTATAGAGCGCTCTAGCAAGCTTTGGCCTTGATAAACTAATAATTGTTTCGCTTCTCCTAAACGAGATGAGGCCCCAGCGGCCAGAATTAATCCTACCATTTAAATCGAACTTAAATCTAATGGCAACGTGCGGACACGTTTACCTGTGGCTAAGAAAATGGCATTGCACAAAGCAGGCGCCACGGGAGGTAATCCAGGTTCCCCTACACCACCAGGCTCTTCCTCATTTTGCATGACATGAATAACCGCATCCGGAATTTCGCCTTGTCGGAGCACCGCAAAGTCATGAAAATTACTTTGCTCAATCACCCCATGATTCCGGGTAATTTCATTTTTAATGGTAGCCGATAGTCCATACACCAAATTACTTTGCATTTGGGCAACAATATTATCAGGATTAACAGCAAAACCACAATCGATCACCGCGTAGATTTGCTTAATCTTGACACCTGTTCCCTGCTTTTCTACCTCAAATGCATGGGCAGCGATACTGGCAAAAGAACGGGCAATCGCGATACCAATGGATTTACCTGATTTGCGTTTGGCCCGATAATCGGAAATTTCTGCCAACTTATTTAGTACGGCTACAAAACGAGGGGAGTCTTTCAACAAATGTAATCGTAGGTCCAGCGGATCCTTTTCACCTTCATGGGCTAATTCATCCATGAAACATTCCTGAGCAAATACATTGGTCGACGCATATACAGAACGCCACCATAAAATAGGCATCTGCGGATCAACCCAATTAAATGAATTACGACGCGCAGGAAAAGCATACGGACTATCCTCGATGCTAATACCCTCTCCCGCCCACGGATCAATTTTTCCACGCATATCGGCCTTGAATACATTAGCCATAATGGACGCACCATTTAACCGATGTTCAAATGCCAACACATTTCCTTGATTATCGATTCCGCCTTGCATAGCTGAAATCATTCCCGGACGGAATGGTCCTTGTTGGATATCTTCCTCCCGCGTCCAAATTACCTTAACTGGCGCATTCACCTGACGTGAAATATGCGCTGCTTCCAATACATAATCGTAATAAGCTTTCCGACCAAACGCCCCTCCTAAAAAGGTCACATTGATTTTTACATGTTCAGGCTTCATTCCTAAATAACCTGCTAATTCAGTTACTAAACTATCAGGCCCTTGAACAGGAGCCCAAACTTCTACTTTACCATCCTGCACATAAACCGTTGCATTGCAAGGTTCCATGGGAGCATGCGCCATAAAGGGCGTTTGATAGGTTGCCTGAATTTTATAATCTGATAACTGAAGGGCTTTGGCAAAATCTCCAACGGCTGCGTCTTTATACGTAGCACCTTCAGATTGCGCCTTGGCTTTGGCAGCATTAAAATATTGCGATGTGGCACTTTCTGCGGCTCCCTCAGAAGACCAAGCAGCTTGTACCAATTTCTTTCCCTTCAAAGCTGACCAATAAGATTCAGCTACTACGGCAATAGCTTCCGACTTCGCACGAGCCTTTTGATTTAATTCAACATCGGGCGAAAATGGACCATGGTAAAAATTACGTTCAGTCTTTAACACGAAGCGAACCCCTTTAACCCCCATGGCTTTGTCGGCACTGAAGCTTTTCACCTTACCATAAATCGTAGGGGAATGCACAATACTCGCATATAACATCCCAGGCAATTTAACGTCCATACCAAAAATGGCTGTTCCATCAACCTTGGAGGTAACATCCGGACGGAATGATTTTTTACCCAATTGCGTAAACTCACTCCATGTTTTTAATCGCGGCTTTTGTGGGACCGGCAATTTAGATGCTTCTTCTACTAACTCGCCATAGGAAAGCTTGGCATTTGAAACACGGTTAATGATAAACCCGTCTTTGGCAAAACAATCTGTGATGGAAACTTTCCAACGATTCGCACCGGCTTGCAAAAGCATCTCTTTCACAGCCGCCCCAGCTGTTCGCATGGGAATCCATCGGGTGCGCACGGAAGAGGAGCCTCCCGACAATTGGGACCCAAAACGAGCAGATCCGTCTGTCATTTGAATAGCTACCTTATCTAATGGAATCTCTAATTCCTCAGCAATCAACATCGGCAGCGACTGATAGGTACCTTGTCCCATATCAGGCCGCGGATTAAAAATAGTCACCTTGCCCGCTTCGTTAATAATGATGTATGGATTGATCTCTATGCCTAGTGCGGTTACTTTATGTAAAGTTTTTGATTTACCTGAAACGGAAAAACCTAGGGCTAGGATTAAGGCCGACTGCCCTCCGATGCGAATAAAATCACGTCTTGATGTGTTCATGTCCTTAGGCTTTTTTAGATTTTTGAATTTTAGCAGCAGCTGAGTGGATGGCTTGGCGCATGCGTGGATAGGTGCCGCACCGACAAATATTTCCGGCCATCGCGTTATCAATATCCTCATCGCTTGGATTTGTATTTGAAGCTAATAAAGCGGAAGCGGCAAGTATTTGACCTGATTGACAATAGCCGCATTGTGGGACCTGAGCTTCGATCCAAGCTTCCTGGACCGCATTACCTGCAGCTAAACCTTCGATGGTTGTTACTTTGTCTGTTAATTTAACTGTCGATACGGGCGTTGAACACGAACGAATCGGTTGGCCATTTAACAGGACCGTACACGCGCCACACAAACCCATGCCGCAACCGAACTTCGTTCCTGTATATCCTATTTCGTCACGAATGACCCATAAAAGTGGGGTATCTGAATCCACATCGACGCGATGCTTCTTGGCATTAATCGTTAGTTGGTAAGTAGGCATAATCCATTTTTTAATACCCATAAATTTACAATAAAATTTAATTTATCCACTTAGGGTTCTATTTTTGCCAAATGCTCCAACCGAACGAAATTGAGTTTATCGCGAATAACGGCCAGCGGTCCCCGGCGGACATCGCATTAGATGCACGTAAATACCCGGAGCTTGATATCAAAAAAATGGCGCATCAGATTCAGGCGCGCCAGAAATTAGCAGATAAATTACCGAGCTGGGTGGCTGAAAAAAAGGTCTTCTTCCCTGCCTCTATTTCACTTGAACAATCCTCGTCTGAAAGCACTGCCAACTACAAAGCATCCTTAGTTTCTGGTCGGCTGATTGATATCACCGGAGGAATGGGCGTTGACACTTGGGCATTTGCCCAAACATGTGCGCACGTGACTTATGTAGAAATGCAGGAGGATTTAGCCTCATTTACGGAATATAACCACAAGGTACTCGGCGTTAAAAACATCATGTATTTCGCTAAAAACGGCCTTGATGTATTAAATCAAGTGGATACAGACTGGATTTATGTGGATCCGGCACGACGAAATGCACAGGGGGATAAGGTGATTTTATTTAAGGATTGCCAACCGAACGTGTTGGATGTCATTGCGCAGCATCCAACTAAAAAGATACTGATTAAAACGAGTCCAGTGTTGGATATCAGTCGGGCCGTACACGAATTAGGCGGCGTCAGCCAAGTTTATGTGGTGAGCACCAAGCAAGAAGTCAAGGAGTTGTTATTTGTGAAGGCTGGAAATGAATCGCTGGACCCGAAAATTACTATTGTTGAAGAAGGTCAAACCATTTTCGAGGGCACAGCTATTCAGGAACGCGAATCAAATAATGTTATTGGAAGCCTAAAACGCTATGTTTATGAGGCACACCCCGGCGTGATGAAGGCTGGATTTTTCAAGTCGGTGCTTCGAAACGACCTCATTCAATTAGGCCAACATACGCATCTCTACAGTTCGGAAAGTATAATGGAGGATTTCCCGGGAAAAATATATGAGGTTATTGAATCGGGACCGGTTCAGGCGAATTGGCTTTCGGTCAATCAGGCGAATATTAGTACACGTAATTTCCCGATGAGCCCGGAGGCTTTGCGGAAAAAGTTAAAGTTGAAAGACGGAGGCGCCTATACGCTCTTTGGAATTCAAAATTCGAGTAAAAAAAATGAGCTGATTCTCACCAAAAAAATTACCTTTGCTCATTCAAATTAACACATCAACTCATTATCTCATGATAAAAGGCATATTATTCGGTCTATTATGCACCTTGGCGACGAGTTCCATGTACGCACAAGTTTTTTCGGGTTTAGAGGAAATTGACAAAGCGAAAAAAGAAGGCTTTTACACGTATATCAATTCAGAAGAGAAATACGTGATTGAAGCTTGGAAGAAATATTTAAAGCAAGTAGGTTCTGTAGAAAATGGCCGCAATGGCGGTACGTTAAACGTATATTCAGCTAAAATCAAGGAAATATCGGATAAGCCTGTAAGCTTATTATCTAAGGTAAGCGAGGAGAAAAATAAGACCAAATTGTTTGTTTCCATCAGCAGAGGCCCAGATATGTACATTCAAACCGGGCATGAATCATTTCGAGAGGCGAGTAACTGGGTGGAAGAGTTTGTTCGATTGATCAACTTAGAGGAAGATGTGCGTGTGGAAGAGAAAAAGCTGAATGAATTAATCAGTAACAAGGCGAAACAACAGAAGCTAGCAGATCGTTTTGTGCGTGAATTGGATTCAAATAAACGCCAAGCTGAACTTTTAACAAAGAAATTAGAGGAAGCGAAAGTAGAGAAAGAAAAGATTTTAGCTAACCAAGAACAAAACAGATTGGATTTGAAAACCAATGAAGATGCGATCTTGCAGCAGGCTCAAAAGCTGGAAACAGCGAAACAAAAAATCAAATGAGATTAGTAAAAATTTGGCTGTTGGCCGGAGCCTTTTGCCTACTCAATTGCAATTTTGGGATGGTAGAATATGCCTCTTTGCATCCACAAATTGAAAAAACAACACAGGCTGATAGTACCCGAAAGAAAGCGATTTATGCCCCTAGCAAAGAGATGGCAGTGGTTCGTGAAGCAGACCAACAGCAAGAAGAAAGCAGGTTTTCTATTTCTGAGGTAATCTGGTCGGGAATTAAATTCATGACAGCGATGTTGCTCAAAATCATTACTTCCATTCTATAATGCCATCATTTCGAGTTCGAACACGGGTTAATGCCCCAATGAAAGACGTTTGGACTCAGTTCGATTCGGCATTATTGAAAAAGCTATCTCCCCCATTTCCTCAAGTTCGAATTGTACAGTTCGATGGCTGCCAGACGGGAGACATCGTCACACTTGAATTAAATCTACAGGTAGCAAAACCCTTGTGGACGTCTAAGATTACGGATTCAGTTCAGGGGGAACAAGCATGTTACTTTGTAGACGAAGGAGTTGAAATGCCTTTAGGACTCACAGCCTGGCGCCATGAGCATCGCATGGAAAAAAGAGATGCGGAATCCACCTACATCGTTGACCATATTTCCTTCAAATCGAAGAATTGGCTTTTAGACTATCTTTTACTTCCTTTGTTTTGGGGAATGATCGTATACCGAATTCCATTCTACAAATTGTACTTAAATAAATAAGCACGCGTATGAAATTAACATTAACTCAAAAAATCATCGTTGGATTTGTCTTGGGCCTCGCCTTAGGAGAATTTTTTTATTTAAGTCTGAGTCCAGAAGTAGCTCATCAATGGGCAGGTTACGTTCAAGTTGTTTCAAAAGTATTCTTGCGTCTAATCAAAATGATTGTTGGCCCACTGGTATTCTGCACCTTAGTGGTCGGTATTGCCAAATTAGGTGATTTCAAGGCCGTAGGCCGTATCGGTGTTAAAACCATAGGCTACTTTTATTTTGCAACCATATTATCCCTAGTAACTGGATTAGTCGTAGTTAATGTAACCAAACCAGGCAGCTTGCAAAGTTGGCCTAAACCCGCAGCAGGAACGGAAACAGGAATTGACGCCAGCAAAACGAAGTCATTGGAAGATTTCATCTTACACATCTTTCCAGATAGCTTTTTCAAAGCTTTAGCGGAAAATGAGATTCTTCAAATTGTTATTTTCTCCTTGTTTTTCGGGGTGGCCTTGGGTTCGATCGGTGAAACAGGAAAAAAGCTTATTCATGTCATTGAAAACTTAGCTGAGGTCGTATTTAAAATGGTGAATTATGTCATGGAAGTGGCACCTTACGCTGTTTTTGCTGCCATGACAACGGTTGTTGCTAATAAAGGGTTAAGTATTCTAATTAGTTATGGTTACCTCATGATTTGCTTTATGGGAGGCCTACTCTTCTTTACCGTAGTCATTTTATGGATCATTGCTGCTCTGAATGGCATTAATTATTGGAAGCTGCTGAAAGCATTGAAAGAAGCCTTATTGATTTCCTTTTCAACAGCCAGTTCAGAGGCATCGTTTCCTCAAACAATTGCGGCCTTGGAGAAATTTGGATGTAGCCGTAGAATTGTGGGCTTTGTATTGCCATTAGGCTACAGCTTCAATTTAGATGGTTCTATGTTGTATATGACGTTCGCGACCGGTTTCATTGCGCAAGCTTATGGTGTTCAATTGAGCCTGGAGCAACAAATCACGATGTTATTAACGCTGATGATTACGTCCAAAGGAATTGCCGGCGTACCAAGAGCTTCATTGGTCATCATTGCTGGAACGCTGACCATGTTTAATTTACCTGTGGAAGGAATTGCCTTGTTGTTAGGTGTAGATCCATTCTTGGATATGGGCCGCACGGTTACTTCGGTGGCTGGAAATGGCGTGGCAACTTGCGTGGTATCGAAGTGGGAAGGGGAATTTAACCCAACTACTTAAACGAATTAAAAGTCATTTGGACAGCTTTGCGTGCAGGAAACAAAGCGGCTAATCCCGTGATGAGAATGACCACCAAAGCTGTCCAGATAAAATCCCAAGGATCCATTTGAATGGGATAGGCTTCAATTAAGGCATTGGGAATACCCAAAGAAATGACCCCAAATTGTTGTTGGATCGTTGCCAACACAAATCCCAGTAACATCCCGATCGCCGCTCCCGAGAAGCTAATCAACGCGCCTACCCAAAGAAAAGCCCGAAAAACTTGTTGGCGTGAAACCCCCATCGCCATCAGCGTATACAGATCCTTTCGTTTTTCTAAAACCAAAAGTGATAGCGCATAGAAGAGCGTAAATGAGGCGATTCCCATCACGAAGGCCATGATTAAAAACACAAATAGCTTTTCAATTTTAATGGCTTTGAGCAAAATGGCATGTTGTTCATTACGTGTTTGCACACGGTAAGTTGAGCCAAGAATCGTTTGAATTTGATTTTTGATCGCTTGGTCGTCGGTGTTGGGGGCCAACATGATTTCGTAGGCAGAACGGTAACCGGGCACACCCACTAATTCTTCCATCCAATCTAAGGGAACGATGACCGTTTGGTTATCAAAATTTTGCTCTACTTCGAGCACACCGGAAGGGAAAAAGAAATTTCGACGGATGGCATTTTCGTTCAGTGCAGCGCGTTTCAACTGCGAATGATTGGGGTACCAAGCCTCAATGGGCTCAAATACATTATCAAAACTCATGCCCATCGCTAAAAACACACCGATGCCCACTAAGGCAAATGGATGTTCCCCCGATTCGATAAAATAGTCACCCTCAACCACCTGATTTTTCAGTCGGCCTGCCGACAAATACGATGGATCCACTCCTTTCATCCGTACGACTAATTGCTTTTGTTGGAATCGAATAAGGCCCTGATCCTCTAGAATGGGATTAACAAATTTTACTCCTGATAACTGACTAATGGATTTGACTTGGGTGGCGGTCAACTGAAAACGGTCGCCTTTCGCTTGAACAATTTTAAGATCAGGGTCGAATGTGTTAAAAAGCCCTTTTTGAAACTCCTCTAGGCCATTAAAGACGGATAGAATCAGCACGAGCGCCATCACTTCGACGCCTACACTAATCATGGCAATGCGTGAAATTAAGGAGATAAAGCTCGCCTTACTTTTTGAAAAAAAATACCTTTTTGCAATAAATAAGGAAAAATTCACGGGGTCAACACATTAAAGTTCTTCAGAGGGAATTCCGTCCGATGGAGGAATTACAAGCCCTTCAAATAAGGCTTCGATTTTAGCCGCGTAAGCAGCTGTATCATCTAAATAAAAAGCTAAATGAGGAATGATTCGTGCTTGTTTACGGATTCGAATGGCTAATGCATTGCGAATTGCTTTATTGCGCACATCCAATTCTTCCATGATTTGGTCGATATCGTCTGCTAATAAAAAGCTTAAATAGCAACGAGCAGCGGAGAGATCAGGACTCATTTTCACATCGGTGATGGTAACCATCGCTTTGCCAAAAATCTCCTTAAACTCCTTTTGAAAAATATCACTTAAATCCTTTTGGATTTGTCTCCCAAACTTCTGCTGACGCTTACTTTCCATAATTGCTCCGATTCATTTCTACTCAAAAATCCAACAAATTTCAGAATAATAATTGGAATCACCGTAATTTAGCAAATTCAAAATGTAATTATGTTTCAATTTCTACGATCAAACGCATCGATTACCTTCTTCCTACTCGTGGGTATGTGGACGATTGCGACCTTTGCGTTTGTACAAGCAGATATTTCACCGCTTGGCTGGGAATTGAAAAACTATTTACTTGGGCAGAAATTAAATGAGGGTTTTCGCATGTATCAAGATATTCGCGATAACTCGGGACCATTATCAGCCGGATTTTTCCAGTTAATTGAGTTCTTAAACTTCCCGATCTCCTGGAATGCCTACTGGGCTACCGGCATCATCCTATTTCAAGCGATTGTTTTTCAACGCACCATTAATCGCTATGAATTAATGGGTCCGTTAGGCAACATGCCCTTTTTTATCTACACCTTGTTTCTACACATTTCCTTAGATTTTTGGGTACCCAGTGCTGCCTTAATCGGCCTTACATTTTTGATTCTCGCTTGGCGTGAAATCATCAAACAACAAAGCACCTTACAAGTTGACGACCGCGTATTTCTCATCGGCCTATTTATCGGCGCGGCAGGTTTGTGCTACCCTACTTATTACTTATTCATCTTCTGGGGATTTCTTGGCTTGTTATTCTATTCGGGTATTAATATTCGTCAAATGCTTTTGGTGATTGTTGGCTTTTTAATCGTCAACGGCATCACGGCACTTTTATATACCTACAATGGTAATTTTTCCTACTTAATCGAAGTATTCCAAAAGTCGGCATTCGTTTTTCACACCCCCGCTTGGGCAGATATTCAGCGCATTGCATCGACGTACGTGATGGCGATTCTTTTGGGTTTTTACGGGCTGTGGACAGTCATTCAGCGTCCAAAGATCAAGTCGAATGGCCAAAAGGCGCAGCAAACAAATTTCATTTGGGTCTTCATTAGCTTTTTTGCTGCTTTTACATTGCCAGCCAATAATAGCCACAATTACCTGTTTATCCTGCCAGCCATGGCCTATTTTACGCTCAACTTATTCTTCTTGTTAAAGCGTTATTGGATCCAAGAATTGATCTTGTTTGCGATTTTAGGTAGCGTATGGTTCAGCTGGCAATCTGAATGGAATAATAGCAGTTACAACCGCGTTCAGGCGGGAAAATTACCAATTAGAAATGAGCGCTTAATGGTGTTGGGACCACAAATTGACGAATATCAGAACAATCAAATGGCTGGACCATTTGTCAACTGGGAATTATCAAATGATGTGTTTTCTGAGTTGAATACCTACCGAACGGTCGTCAAGTTGCAACGGTATTTGGAGATGGATACACCCACCTACATTTATGATCCTGCCGGCAACTTTCCACGCATGCGCTACTACCTACCCTATTTACAGGATACATACGTGGAAGTTCAAAAGCATTTGTATAAACGGAAGAATTAAACGCAGCCGATTTTATTGACGCGTCCAGCATGCCGTCCACCTTCGAATTCGGTATCGATAAACATTTGAAGACAAGCTTTTGCTTCTTCTAAACTGATAAATCGAACAGGCAAACAGATGACATTGGCATCATTATGCCGACGAACTAATTGGGCCACCTCTGTATTCCATGCTAATCCAGCCCGAATACCTTGATGCTTGTTGGCCGTAATCGCCACCCCATTCGCACTACCGCACAATAACAATCCCCAAGAAACTTCACCAGACTCCACAGCATTTGCCACAGGATGAGCAAAATCAGGATAATCAACTGAATCTGCTGAATAGGTACCGCAATCTTTGACAGTGAAACCTTGTACTTTCAAATAATCAATTAATTGATCTTTGTAGTCAAAACCAGCATGATCACCACCTACGGCAAAGGATTTAGATAAATTCATAAAATGAAAGGGTGTAAATTTTGACAAAGGTCGTTGTTATCAATTACATTTGCATGCAACAAACAGATAAAATTATGTCAGATAATTGGCAAGAAGACGAAGACCGCATTAAAAAAGTATTTGGAGACAAAACCTGGTCTGAAATTAAATCAGAAGAATCCTGGCGGATCTTCAAAATCATGAGTGAATTTGTGCAAGGCATTGATCACTTATCTAAAATTGGGCCTTGTGTATCCATTTTCGGTTCCGCAAGAACCTCCCCCGAAGACAAATATTACCAGTTGGCCGAACAAATAGCCGCCAAACTAGTCCGTCACGGTTACGGTGTCATTACAGGGGGTGGTCCCGGAATCATGGAAGCTGGAAACAAAGGTGCTAAAAGCGAGAATGGACGTTCGGTAGGTTTAAACATCGAATTACCGTTTGAGCAGACGCCTAATCCGTTTATTGATGCCGACAAGAATATGAATTTTGACTTTTTCTTTGTGCGCAAAGTGATGTTTGTCAAGTATTCGCAAGGATTCATCATCATGCCTGGGGGATTTGGCACGCTAGATGAAATGTTCGAATCGCTAACCTTGATTCAAACACATAAAATAGGACGTTTCCCGGTAGTACTTGTAGGATCCGACTATTGGTCAGGTTTATTAGATTGGATGAAAAAAACGATGGTAGGCCATGGCAACATACACGCCGAGGACCTCGAACTTTTTGCGGTGGTAGATACGCCAACGGAAGCCGTAAAAATCATTGATGATTTCTATGCGAAATACCTATTGAAACCAAACTTCTAGGATTTCGAGAAGAACTTCAATATATCAGCAAGTGGAAGCGCATTTAGGGTTAGGCTTTTCAATAAGCCTCCCTTGCGCCCTACACGCACACCATATTCCATATCTTTCAGGCCCTCAATTTTATGCGCATCTGGATTAATGGAAACATACACTCCTTTATCCATCGCTGCATACAAATAACGCCAGTCTAAATCCAATCGATACGGACTGGCATTCAGCTCAATACTAACGCCATTGGCCTTACAGGCATCCAAAATCTTCATGGTATCAATGGGATAACCAGCACGCGTCAATAATAATCTACCGGTTGGGTGACCCAAAATGGACGTATACGGATTTTCAATCGCCTTCATTAAACGATCCATCGCGCGGTCTTGATCCATAACCAGTTGGGCATGCACGGATGCCACCACATAATCGAAACTCGCCAAAATTCGTGGATTATAATCCAAACTACCATCTGGCAAAATATCTGCCTCAATCCCTTTTAAAATTTTAAAATCGGTCCACTGGGCATTCAACGCATCTATTTCGGCATGTTGGCGCTGTACATCCTCTTCCTTCAATCCACCAGCATAGGCCGCATATTGTGAATGATCTGCAATGCCAAAGTAAGCTAATCCCATGGCCCGACAAGCCTCTGCCATCTCTAAAAGGCTGTTTTTTCCGTCCGAGTACGTGGAGTGATTATGTACACATCCTTTCAAATCTGCTAATTCAATGAGATCACTTGGTGCATGTTTTTCACTCCAAGCAAATTCTTGCAGACCCTCACGCATGGCCGGAACGATGTAGGGTAAACTTTGGCTACTGTATACTTCCTCAGCAGATTTGATATTTTTCAATTTGAAAAAATTGACTTGACCAAGGTGTTCTGGGTGTGCCGACCACTGATAGACCATCATGTCAAATTGCAATGCATCCGTAAAATGAATTTCGATAGGGATTAAATGACCCGCAAAATGACCCCTCCACGTGAACGGAGAGGATTGTTGGTGATCCGTCTGAAATCCTTCAATCGCCTCAATCAAAAATTGGCTACCAAAAATATCATCCGTTTGTGCAACAAAAACCAAGGAACTGATAACCTCACAATCTCGAGCTAATTCACCTGAAACGGCTATTTTGCTAAAATTAGGCGCTAATAAATGCACTAATTCTTCGCTGAGTTTTTCAGCCTTATTGATTCGCATTTTCTTACGATTCTCTTGTAAAAACAGAATGTAGGTGCGGATATTTTCGGTCACCGACTTCCCAAAGCCTTTTACTTGCTCGAGTTGACCAGATTCACAAGCGGCTAATAAATCGTCTAATTCGGTAATGCCCAGTTCTTTCCAAACGAGGCCCACTTTCTTCGGGCCCATTCCTTTGACTTTAAGGAGATCTAAAATTCCGGGAGGGCTTTGTTCGATCATCGCCTCTAAATCAGGGCAAGTTCCTGTTTGCGCGATATCGCGCACAATTTGAATGACCACCTTCCCTACGCCTGGAATGGCATATAATTCTTCTTCCGTGAGATTGGCTATTCGACCTGGAAATTTATCTAATCCACGCGCAGCAAAACTCAAGTTTTTACTCTTGAATTCATTGATACCGTGCACATCCCATAATTTGACAAGCAATTCTAATGCGTCAACAATCTGTTCATTCTCCATCTGCAAACAAAGTCATTTGTTGGTTTACCCCCTCAAAACCCTCATGGGTTAATAACCATTCTTTTCGCCACAACTCGCCGGCATAGCCTACCATGGAACCGTCGGATCCGATAACTCGGTGACAAGGAATGCGAAGTAAAAGTGGATTTTGGCCATTTGCTCTTCCTACGGCCTGCGCGGCGTTTGGCTGGCCTATTAACTGAGCAATTTCCTGATAGCTTCGTGCTTCTCCTGCAGGAATCATGCGCAAGGCTAACCATACTTTTTCTTGAAATTCAGTCCCCAAGTGCAAGGCGATTGGGCTTTCCCAGCGGTGCTCTGGATTTTGAAAATAGGATTGTAAGTCGGCCTGAATCATTTTCTCCATCCTCTGATCATCGGTATGATTATCGCCTTTGGTAGTTACAAAGCGAAGGCTATGCAGACCAGATGCAGCATATTCGACACGTATTGTGCCGATGGGACTTTCAAAGTAGAGGAAATTCAATAAAATCATGGGGCAAAAATACAATCAAAATCCGTCGAAAATGGTAAATTTCTACTATTAAAAAGTATATTTTTAGCAAAAATTAAATAATTCTGAAATTAGATTCTGATAACCAAAAATTAAGTTTTAAATTATTTCATTATCAAGCATTTACACGTTTATCGGCCTATGAATTTTTCATTTAACAACTACGATGCGGAGGGATTTTTCGATGAAATGTTCACTCCAGAGGGTCAAGTCCGCGCAGGTTATTCCCACTTTAAGGATCGCGTTGAGAAATTAACCAAAGAGGAATTTACGAGACGCCAGCAATCTGCTGAGCGGGCATTGATGGCGATGGGAATTACCTTTAATGTGTATTCTGAAAACGAGGGAACCGAGCGCATTATGCCTGTGGATATTATTCCACGTATTGTGGAAGCGCATGAATGGGAGAAAATTGAGAAAGGATTAATTCAGCGCATCACGGCACTGAATTTATTTTTGAATGATATTTATTCGGATCAAAAAATCATCCAAGACGGGATCATTCCCCGGGAGGTTATTGAGTCATCTAAAGACTTCCTTAGGCCATGCATAGGCATAAAACCTGCCAAAAACATTTACATACATATTACGGGCACTGATTTAATCCGAGGTGCGGATGGCGAATACATGATTTTGGAGGACAATTTACGTTGTCCTTCTGGCGTGTCTTACATGATGGAAAATCGGGAGTTATTGAAGCAAACATTTCCGGAGGTTGTAGCCAAAACACAGATTCGACCGATATCGGATTATCCGCATAAATTACTTGAAATGCTGCGATTTATCAGTGATCGACCGGAGCCAACGGTGGTGGTTTTGACGCCTGGAATTTATAATTCAGCTTATTTTGAGCATTCGTATTTGGCCCAACAAATGGGTGTTGAGTTAGTGGATGCGCGTGATTTAGTGGTTCATGAGGGCTATGTTAAAATGCGCACAACGAAAGGATTTAAAATTGTGGATGTGATTTACCGTCGGATCGATGATACGTTTTTAGATCCTTTGGCATTTAATCCCGATTCGATGATCGGTATTCCAGGAATTTTTGACGTGTATAAAAATGGAAAAGTAGCGATTGCCAATGCCCCCGGAACAGGTGTTGCGGATGACAAGGTGATTTACGCGTATGTTCCTCGGATCATCAAATACTATTTAAATGAGGAACCCATCATTAAAAATGTCAAAACCTACATTTGCAGTGAGCCGGAGGATTTGGAATATGTATTGGCCAATATTGAAAAGTTGGTTGTCAAAGAAGCCAATGAAGCAGGAGGCTATGGGATGTTGATAGGTCCCAAATCGACCAAAGAAGAACAAGAAAAATTCAAGGAGTTTATCGTGAAGAATCCGCGTAATTACATCGCGCAGCCCACCATCTCCCTATCAAGGGTTCCCTGTTTAATTGATGATCATGCAGAAGGTCGGCACGTAGATTTGCGGCCTTACATCTTGTATGGCGATGGAGTCAAGGTAATGCCGGGCGGATTAACGCGCGTGGCGTTGCGAAAGGATTCGTTGGTGGTTAACTCCTCTCAGGGTGGTGGGTCGAAAGATACGTGGGTGTTGTATTAGACGCTGGACGTTGGACGTTAGTCGCTGGACGTTAGCCGCCTTGGCAAACCTTCAAGGATTGCCAAGGCTTGAGGCGTTTTTCACGCCGATTCCTTAGACTTCATTAGAACCCAGCCGCTTTGGCAAACCTTCAAGGTTTGCCAAGGCTTGAGGCGTTTTTCACGCCGATTAAAATCTACATAGCCCAAATTTTGCCTAACTTGGCCCATAATTAATAAAGTGCTTAGTTTATGGGTCTTGTTTTCCCCTTGTTCGGAATATTTACATCATTTATACTTATCTATTACTTAAGTTCATTAAATAGATCAAATGGATTTTTGGCGCTTTTCTTTTTGTGCTGCAATCTGATTGTCTTAGTCTATTACGGACTACATTACACCGTAGATCCATTCTGGGAAGGTATATGTTTTGTCAACTGGCTGCCACTATCTTTTTTGCTTGGGCCATTTTTGTTTTATTACGTTAAAACCTTGGTTACCGCTAAACAAAAACTTGAAAAGGCCGACTTCCTTCATCTGCTTCCCGCAGCATTTATAGTCATTAACTGCCTTCCTTTCACCACATTGCCTTTTGAAGAAAAATCGAGAATTGCCCACCACATCATTAATGTAACGCAAAAATACTCGCTCGATTTCAACTTTGTTTCCTTTGAATTTATCTTGATTGCTAGGTCAATACACCTCATCAGCTATTGCCTATTTTCAATGATTTACTTTACACGACACACAAATAAAACAATCGCAAGATTTGGAAAATTGTCTACCAATCACTCCATTTTAAAGCGTTGGATTTATTTGTTGTGCACGATTCAATTTGTCATTTCAGGCAATAGTGTCCTGCATATTCTCCACGTGGTAGGCATCTATTTTGATTTTGAAAGTGAAACTTACACCAAAATCTTCACCTCAAAGAATCTCTACCTAAGCGTTGCTGGAGGAGGTTTTTTTCTGCAAAACCTATTCTTGTTCTTGTTTCCAAAGATTCTTTACGGAAACGTTTCATTCATACCCGAACAGGGAAATGGAAGTATTCTTCGTGAATTCAAATCAAATCTGCCGAAAAAAAGAAAGAAGATTGAGGCCGACTTAGCCATTGAGGAGGAGTTAAACACCTATATTCAAACGCTTGCTTTCACCAAACGTGATTTCTCCCTCGCACAATTGGCATTTGATCTGAAAATATCTGAAAGAACACTCTCCCATTATTTTAATGTTGAATTAGATTCTTCATTTAGTCAATGGCGTAAGAAAATACGGATAGACTATGCCATAGAATTGATAAATTCTGGAGAGTCAAAAAAAATAACTTTAGAAGCCATCGCAGCGAATGTTGGCTTTGCCTCTAGATCAAAATTCATCGATGCGTTTAAAGACCAATTGGGAATTACGCCGTCGGCGTATATTAAGTCAATGGGGAAAGCCTAGCGAGTCCACTTATTTCTTTGGCAAACCTTCAATTCCTCAGACTAAAGTCTGAGGTTATCAAATAGTCATGATGATAATCTAGGCGCTTTGGCAAACCTTCAATTCCTCAGGCTAAAGTCTGAGGTTATCAAATAGTCATGATGATAATCTAGTCGCTTTGGCAAACCTCCCTGGTTTGCCAAGGCTTGAGACGCATGAAATGCGTCGATTCCTCAAACAATATTCTGAGGTTAATAATTAAACGCTTGGCGTCAGACTACAAAGTCAAACGTCTAACGTCTAATGTCTATTTTAAATCTCTTGATTTCTCAACAAATCTTCCATCGTTTCTCGCTTCCGAATGACGCGAGCAACACCGCCATCTACCATTACTTCGGCAGGCAAAAAGCGTGAATTATAATGCGAAGCCATGGTAAAACCATACGCGCCCGCGTTAGCCATGGCAATGATATCCCCTTCTTTCACTTCATTTAACAGACGTTCGTCTTGCTTGCCTTTAAAATCAAATGAGAAGGTATCCGTTTCACAGATATAACCCGTTACTCGATACGATTCTTGATTCGAAGTATCTTGGTTTGACGCATTGAAAATATAGTGATATGATCCGTACATCATCGGACGAATCAAGTGATTTAGTCCGGTATTAATGCCAACAAATGTTTTCACAGGATCACGTTTGATCACATTGGTCTCCGCTAAAAACGTGCCTGACTCACTGACCAAAAACTTGCCTGGTTCTACCCAAAGGCGTAATTGCCGACCGTATTTTTGGCAGAATGCTCGAAAAGCGTTGCTCATGATGAGGCCTACTTCCTGCATGTTTACACCTGGATCTTCTGGTGAATACGGGACTTTGAAGCCGCCACCTAAATCGATTATTTGTAAGTCCTTGAAATCATACGCAAAATCAAAAAGCGCCGAAGCAGCCTGCTCAAACGTCTTGCCATCCTTAATATCCGATCCGGTATGTTGGTGCAACCCAATTACCTGCATCTGATATTTGTCAACTATCGCTAAAATCTCCGCTTTTTGATGAATTGAAATACCAAATTTAGACTCAGGATGAGCCGTCATAATCTTCTCATTTCCCCCACCAAAAACATGTGGCTTAATGCGAATTAAACAAGGTTGGGTCGAACCATAGGTCGCACCAAACTTTTCTAAAACCGCCAAATTATCCAAATTCACTAATGCACCTTGAGAAACCGCATATTCAATCTCAGAAAAATGTACTCCAGAAGGCGTAAATGTAATATCTTTCCCAGCATACCCAGCGATCAATCCCATCTCCAATTCCTGTGGCGAAACCACATCCATATCCACACCATTTGCACGCATTAAACGCAAAATAGACAAATTCGTATTCGCCTTAACCGCGTATTTTATAGTCAAATCAATTCCCTCAAAAGCAGCTCTTAAAACCGAGATTTTTTCCCTAATTTTGTCGGCATCGTAGACGTAAAGTGGAGTACCAAATTCTTTGGCCAAATCGGTTAACGCAATGTTCTGAATTGAATAATAAGCCATAGGGAAAATTTAAGCCACAAAGATACTAATCTAACACACATGAAAAGCATATTTATCGCCTTATTCCTTCTTGCGCCAGTCTTGCTTGCTGCGCAAATCAAAAGTGGTCCCATGCTAGGGTACGCTGACATGAAAGAGGTGCTTATTTGGGTTCAGACCCAACAAGCCGCTTCCGTACATATTCAATACCATGAAATAGGCGATAAAAAAATCTACAAAACAGATCCAGTACGAACTGAAAAAGCGACAGCCTACATTGCGCGCATCATCGCCGATGAAGTTACGATGGGTAAAAAATATGCCTACGAAGTGTGGGTAAATAACAAAAAAATGTCCTTTGATTATCCGCTCGAATTCCAAACGCAGGAACTTTGGCAATACCGCAAAGATCCTCCGGCATTCTCCTTTATTTTCGGAACCTGTAATTATGTGAATGAAGAAGGGACTGATCGTCCAGGCCGACCGTACGGTGGGGCTGATGAAGTTTATGCCGCGATGCACGCGCAGAAACCCGATTTCATGTTGTGGGGCGGAGATAATTTCTACTACCGTGAACCCGATTATACCCGTACCGGTATGATTCACCGCAACGACCATACACGCGGTGCCAAATCACTTCAACCCTTATTAGCGAATGTACATCATTATGCGATTTGGGATGACCACGACTATGGTCCAAATGATTCTGATCGCTCATTTCCATTAAAACATACGTCTTTGGAAATGTTTAAGATGTACTGGGGTAACCCTAATTTCATCTTCCCCAACGAAGGTATCACAGGGAAATTTCAGTGGGCAGACGTTGAATTCTTTATGATGGATGATCGCTGGTTCCGTGCACCAAATGAAATTGCAGATCCACAAAAAGCTTACTGGGGCGAAAAGCAAATGACTTGGTTGTTGGACGCGTTAAGTGGCTCAAAAGCAAGTTTTAAAGTGATTGTCAATGGTGGTCAGGTGGTAAGCCCTGCTAAATTGTTCGAAAACATGGCTAATTATGAGGGAGAGCGTAATCATTTATTAAAAGAATTGAAGAATCGAAATATCCCTGGTGTACTATTTTTAACAGGCGATCGCCACATTTCTGACTTGAATAAGTTAACCCGTGAAGGCACGTATCCCCTGTATGATTTAACTGTTTCACCTATGACAGCGGGAAAGGCAGATGCAGTAAAACAAGATTATAATGAAACATTGGTGGAAGGTACGCTCGTAACCGAACGGGCATTTTCTAAAATTGAAGTTTCAGGTCCAGTAAAAGATCGTGTTTTGAAAATCACCATACATAATATCAAAGGGGATGTTATATGGACAAAAGCACTAAAATCCAGTGAACTAAAATAATATGGAAGTACTATTAAGCCGACTAGACCAGGATTTTCACTTTGAGGCCACAGGCTCCTCACCCGTTTCGGTTCACATCGATGCAGCTGAGGGAATAGGTGGACATAATGCAGGTGCTCGTCCCATGGAACTACTATTGATGGGTCTAGGTGGTTGCACCGCCATCGATGTCATTCTGATCTTAAAAAAGCAACGTCAAGTAATCGAAGATTTCCAAATTCGAGTACAAGGTGACCGGGAGAAAATCGAAGGAACAGAGATGATGCCATTCCGAAAAATCAATATTCAATTTGAATTAAAGGGTGACATTGATGGAAATAAAGCGCTAAGAGCTATTCAAATGTCCATGGATAAATACTGCTCCGCAACGGCGCAGTTGGCCCCAAGCGCAACAATCACCCATACTTTACTTTTAAACGAAGTTAAATTCGAAGCCTAAAATGCAAGCATATTTAGATTTATTAACCCATATCAAACAAAACGGAACCTTTAAATCGGATCGAACAGGAACTGGGACAACCAGTGTTTTCGGCTACCAGATGCGATTTAATTTGGCTGAGGGGTTTCCGCTCGTAACGACCAAAAAGACCCATTTAAAATCCATCATTCACGAATTACTTTGGTTCTTAAGAGGGGAAACAAATATTGCTTACTTGAAAGAACACAGTGTGCGTATTTGGGATGAGTGGGCAGATGAAAACGGTGATTTAGGTCCCGTATATGGTAAGCAATGGCGCTCGTGGGAAGGTGCTGATGGTCAGGTAATTGACCAAATCAAAGAAGTGATTCATACGCTCAAAACAAATCCAGATTCTCGACGCATCATCGTCAGCGCATGGAATGTGGCTGAATTACCCAAAATGGCTTTAATGCCTTGCCATGCATTTTTTCAATTCTATGTGGCGGATGGCAAATTATCGTGTCAGCTATACCAAAGATCAGCGGATGTATTTCTAGGAGTTCCATTCAATATCGCCTCGTATGCACTCTTAACGATGATGGTGGCGCAAGTATGCGACTTAGGATTAGGCGATTTTGTATGGACCGGCGGCGACACGCATTTATACAGCAATCACATGGAGCAAGTTGAAATTCAATTGAGCCGCAGCCCGCGCCCATTACCAACGATGCACCTTAACCCAGCGAAAAAAGATATTCTTGATTTCGTATTTGAAGACTTCACCCTTGAAGGCTATGATCCACATCCGGCGATTAAAGCTCCGGTAGCTGTTTAGACGTTGGACGCTGGACGTTGGACGTTAGACGTTGGACGTTGGACGTTGAAAATATGGTAGAGACGCGATACTTCGCTTCTTTTCTATTTACAAAAAAAAGACGCGAAGTATCGCGTCTCTAAAGTCTAAAGTCTAATGTCCAACGTCTAGTGTCAACGTTCTATAACACTCCCTTCCAGCACCTTACAGTCTTTATACTCATCATCAATGAAGATAAAGACATCGTCCTTGGCTTTCACGAACCATTTTTCGATCATATCATTCTTCTTTTGCGTCAAAGCAATGCCTGAAATTTTCTGATAATCATCGTTTAAATTCGCAAAATGGGGAGGATATTTCGCCTTAAAATATAGGATTCGCATCGCACTGCGGCCATCTTCTGTACGGTAAGGAATTGGCTTGGAAACAGTACCCACCGTCATGGAATCAATCGAGAAATATAAACCAGGCTCCATCGTACCATCAAACGGCATACGCGTTGAACGTGACGCCATGTCGATGAGGAGACCACCTGCGTCTTGTGTCAACTTATCCTCGGATACATTACGGGCAGCTTTATCAAATGAAATTGAATCACGTTGAATCAAAACACGCATACTATCTAAATAACGCGTAGGTTCTGTGACGTCCAATTTCTGATAATCTGGACGCAATAATATATGACGCGCTTGGTATTCTTGCCCACGAACCGCTAATAACTGAATTAAGTGAAAGCCAAACTCACTTTCTACCACATCCGACAATTGATTTGGCTTGAGCTTCAAGGCAGCGGCCTCAAAAGGAGCCACCATTTGACCACGCTTAGAAAATCCTAAATCCCCACCACGCTTACCACTTCCTAAATCTTCCGAGTACAATTTAGCCAACTCCTCAAAGGACTCACCTTTCTCAACTCGCCTCTTATAATCCAATAACTTACTCACCAATTCATCCTTTTGAAATTTATTGGGTTGTGCTAATCGAACGATATGGCCAATCTCAACTTCCGAAGGTAAATAAGGCAACGAGTCCGTTGGGATACGCTTAAAGAATTTCTCCACCTCTTTCGGCGTTATACGCGCATCATCCGTGATTTTCTCCTGCATCTTACGCGCTGTCAATTGCTCTTTCAATGAGGTCCGTAAATCTTCTTTCAAGGTCACAATGGGCTTACCAAACGCTTCCACAATATTCTTTGCGGTTCCATATTGTTGTTCCATTTGCTCCATCCGTGAATTCATCTCCGCATCAATTCGCTTATCATCCACAATCACAGAGTCAATCTCAGCTTTAGCCAACATCAATTTATTAACAACCAATCCTTCCAAAATTTGGCAGCGATTCGGTGTATTCGGCTGACCGCTGGATTGATACTGTTGATATTGCTGCTCCACTTCAGAACGCAAAATGTAATAGTTGTCTACTTTGGCAATAATCTTATCCAAAACCGGGCCCTTCTCCGTAGCCTCTTGCGCAAAAGAAACCTGCGCCAAAAGCAACATCCCAAAACCCAACACTAAACTTCTCAATTTCATATCTTTCATTTTTCCTATTGCATCAAACGATTTAACTCTTCCTGATCTAATTGAACAGGATACTTTTGTTTCAAACTAGCCAACCAATCACGTTCCAGTTGCGCCTGCAACCCACGAATGACCGAACTACGCGATTCATCAAAACGCTTTAAACGCTCAGGTTCTATCGCACGAATTTCAATATACACCTGACGCCCATCTAATTCCATGGTCTTTTTCCCCACCTCCCACGGCATCGAATCCAATAAAGGTTGTTGACCCTTCACATACATACCTTCCTCAGCCACCAATGTCATCGGTTTCACCGCATTGAAACGCTTAACAACATCTTCCATCGATTGCGAGAAAAACCGAAAAGAAACCCGCGCATTTTTGCTCTTATCAGTTTTAGATAAAGGCTTCAAACTCCCCTCCATCTTTTCAATAATACGCGTAGACCCAATCCCTTTTTTCATCAAATACTTAACCAAGACATTTACACGCGCATCTGCTAGCGTATCCGCCTCAGACGCATCTTGATGCCCAGAAATCTCCACCACATAATCGCGGTTCTTCGCCATCAACAAAAATAATTCTTGTTGGATCTTATTCATCCCCTCCGAAATCTCCACTTTACCCAATCCAAACGTCACATCAGGCAATCGCTTATTCATCACATAAGGTGCCTGACTAACTAATTCCAAAGCCTCAGCCAATGTTTTGGGTGAATCAGCGCTAACGATCTTCGCCTGTACACGTGTAGGCAAGGTATATTCCGACGCATGCGCCATGAAATATTTTTGTTGATTTAACGAATCCAAAGAAGGATCATAAATCGCTCGCTCCACAATTTTACTGAACAACGAACCTTCATAAAACTCCTTCATCTGTTCCTGAAAAGCGGGATATTTGGTCTCCAAATGCTGTTCCTCCACCGTCATCGTATGATTGTCCACAAACTCCTCTAAATAGACGAGCTCCGGCACGGATGGTAAATAACCTAAGGCCTTCAACTTACGTTTTTGTTGGGCTATAATAAACGTATAAAAATCTTGAACCGTCCAGCTCTTTTGCCCAATCTGCACCAAAGGCATTTTTAAATAATATTCATCCCCTACCCGGTCCTGTGCAAAACGCTCCAAGGCTATCTTTTTCGCTGCCTCAACAATCACAACCTGGTTTTCAGCACGTACACGCGTCATGAAGGACCGACGAATCATCGCAACACGCTCTGGGTCAGTCATGACTTTTTGACGAATGTATTCCGCCATCTCCTCATAACTCAACAACGGTTTCTTGTCTAATAACTTGAAAATTTGCCAACCTAAATTTGTTCGAATTGGTGCCGTAAAATCACCTAATCGTTGGATCGAAAATAATTGACTCTGCAATTCTTCACTCAAGTCCGACGAATAATACCAGCGGCGTAATTCACCTCCACGACCCTTGGAATACGGATCCTCCGAGTAATTTTTACAAATCAATTCAAATGAATCATCACCCTTCTCTAAATATTTCTGTACCTGATCAATTCGATTCTTTGCATCCACTTGCAAATTTGTAGCTGCATTCACAGGCACAGATACTAAAATATGGGCTAATCTGATCTTCCCCTGATTTGGACGAATGGCCAATACCTTAACCAAATGATACCCCGTTTCCGTTCGTACTATCGGTGAAACACCATTGACATCCAACGCATATACTGCGTTCTCAATAGCATATTGTAATTGTAAACTTGTCACATAACCTAACGAGCCACCTTTAGGGGCTGATAAATCATCCTCAGAATATTTCTTTGCCAAGACATCGAAAGATTCACCTGCCAACAACCTAGTACGTATGTTATTTATTTTCTGAAAGGCCAATAACGTGTCTGCAGCGGAAGGATTCGCAGGAACTTTGACCATGATCTGAGCAATCTGCTTTTCGAATTTCAAACGTGCATAGGCCTCACGAACTAACGTTTCCGTCTTCTCCGTATCAATCAAATACGGACTGGCTAATTCCTTACGAAAACTTTGATATTCATCCTGAAACCCGGGAGAAGTTGCAATTTTTGCCTCTTCAGCAGCCATCAACTTGAGTTGATAATCGATGTAGTCCGACAAGAATTTCTGTTTGTTATCAGCTTTGATACTATCGCTTTCTAACAACTTCCGGTAATCATTCACGAAATCCTTTGAAGCGATCTTCTTCGAACCCAACGTAATGGGGAATTCGACCTGCGCAACCGCAGACATAGAAACCAACAAACAAAAGATGATACCTCTAAACATATTTAATTCCACTCCACTTGAAAATTATTTTTCAAGGCTACAAAATTACGCATATTAAACCAATAAACAGAGCTAACGGGGTGAATCATTCACACGAACCTCGTATGAAAATCCATATTGATATGCCCCAAGTCCCTTCTTACCACCTTTCCAAGTGCCTCGCTTAAAGCGAACAGATTTTCCTTTTGACATATCCGCATAATCCCATTGCACCTCTGAAACCCCCAATAAATCCTTTCCATCCCGTTTGGCCCACCAATCTAATCCGACAGAACCAAGGCGCGCTCCCCAAATAAACCAGCTCAATGGATTCGAGAAACTGCTCCACTCCATCAAGGTCATCGGGATTTGAACCAAACCACTCACCTGATTTAACTGATAAATAAATGCTTGATCTTGCGCATAATCATCTAATTCCCACAAATAAACTTGCACTCCCACGCGCTCCCCCGGAGCAATCGTTACGGGCTTCAACCGAATGGAATCCAAGGAAATTTGTTGGCCCTGCGCCACAGAACCTACATATACAAAACGAGAACTTTCAGGATAAACAGCATCACCAACAATCCGAACTACCGCAACTTGAACCAGTATTTCATCTCGCAACGTGACATTTTCTTGCAAATCATACGCCGTGATGGTCTTCATTTGAAGCTGCACATCTTTGTTGGCTGGCTTTACCGCGACCTTTTGCTCAGCTACTTGAGGTACCGTTGACGAAGTTTTGGCACAAGACCAAACGATGGCCACCGATAAAAATACTAAAATTACACGCATGCGTTCGCTTGAGGTTCTTGCTGGGTTAGGCAATGAAAACTTCCTTGCCCCCAAATAATTTGCTTAGCTGAAAGACCTATAACGGGACGATCTGGAAATAATTGTGTCAATGTCGCCAAGGCAAAAGCATCTTGGGGACAATCAAACGTAGGCACAATCACCCCTGCATTGCAAATATAGAAATTGGCATACGAACCCGGCGCCCGAAAATCATCGATGACCACTGGATCCGGCATTGGTAGTTCAATTATATTCAGCGGCTCCCCGTTCAACAAACGCATTTCCTTCAATTCAGCTAGGTTTTGAGCCAAAACGGCATGGTTTTCATCGTCCACCTGGGGTTCCACCATCGCAATCACGGTATTCGAATTAACAAAACGAACCGTATCGTCAATGTGCCCATCCGTATCATCCCCTACAATTCCATCCGAAACCCATAAGACTTGTTGGACCCCATAATAATCACAAAGATATTGTTCAATTTCCGCTTGACTCAAATGCGGATTACGGTTTGGATTCAGTAAACATGACCGTGAAGTCAATACGGTTCCTGCCCCATTAAAATCAACTGAACCACCTTCCATAATAATACCAGGGCTAACGGAACGTAATCCTACAGTTTGCGCAATAGCTTTCGGCGAAGCATTATCATCGCCAAAAGGCGGATATTTCCCACCCCAGGCATTGTATTCCCAATCGACAATTAAGCGTGCATCGCTGGACTGATGGACCAAAAATGCGGGTCCATGATCGCGGCACCAGGCATCATTTGTGGGACGAATATGTAATCGAATCTGCTGAGGATCAATTCCAAATACGGGTAATTGACTTTGAATAAATGTAGCCAAAGCCGCATCATTCACTTGGATATTCACTAATTCTCCTTGAGAAATTATCCGAATGAGCGCAAAATACTCCGGATACATCGCAGCTAATTTATCCCCTTGCCAGGAATGATCATTATGCGGAAATGTAATCCAAGTAGCTACATGCGGATGCCATTCAGCTGGAAAATAAAAACCTTCTTCGCGCGGTGTAGACATATTATTGCTGTGCGACGATGCGCAAACCTTCTAACGTGATCAATTTATTTACTTCGTCGAAATAAGCCTCTAAAGGGGTTAAAATCGATGATAATCCACCTGTAGCGATCACTTTAACTCCCGGCCCTCGTTCTTCTTTTACCCGCGAAATCATTTCCTTAACCATACCCACATATCCCCATAAAATACCAGATTGAATCGCAGAAACGGTATCATGACCTAAGGCAGAATTGGGCATTTCTAAAGGTACTTCAGGCAATTGCGCCGTCTCCGAAAACAAGGATTTAACCGCTGTTTTCAATCCCGGAGCAATCGAAACCCCTTTCATTTTTCCCTGTGCATCCACTAAGGTGAACGTCAAAGCAGTTCCAAAATCCACAATTAACACATCTGATCTATAATTTGTATGCGCATAAACTGAATTCGCTACTAAATCGGCCCCAATTTCATCCGGGCTAATCACCTCAATAGGTAATGTGGCATATAATTTAGGCCCCATCACCTTCACGGGATAGTTTACCCAATGCTCTAATCCTTTTTGGATTTGGGTTAACACCGACGGCACCACAGAACTAATCAAAATCGATTCTACCTTAACCTCCGGAAAACCTTTATCCGTAAGCTCCTTCTGAATCCAATGCTCCATCCGAATCGCGCTCCAAGGCTGATGTGTAGGGGTACGTAAAATCACTTTCCACTCCGTTTCGGTGTAGAATCCACAGACGATGTCTGTATTTCCAATGTCAACTACTAAATGCATGCAGGTAAGTCTTTTTCAAGTCCAGCCGATAAAATCGGGAAACGCAACCACGATTTGGGATCAAGGCTGTAATCATCTACCTGGAAACCTGGGGCATAGCGCTCCCTTTTCCACTGATTTCGCGCCCATAAACGAAAGAATCGATGGGCAAATTCATCTAATTTGGCCGCATCAAACTGCGCACCATATACTTGATTTAATTTTGAAACACATTCTTCAGGTGACAATCGCTCATAAAACGACCAGCGTTCCAAGGCATTCAAGATCGGATATGGCATCAAATCTTCCTCGTCTACCTGCTTTGAATCCAATGGACGTAATTCCGCACTCGGCTCCAAAGCATTCACGCCCGATAAACCTGAAACCTTCCAAGTGCCCGCTAAGCCCGTTTCTTGCATCCATTTCAACCAAATGCGAATGAACGATTTATCAATACCGGCAATCGGTGAGATGGAACCCGACGTATCGCCGTCCATGGTGGCATAGCCCACACTCGCTTCCGAGCGATTCGAAGTAGCTAAAAGAAGGGCGTTGTTGATATTGGCCAACATCCACGCGCTCGGGGCTCGAACACGTGCTTGTACATTTTGCAAGGTAATGTCATCTGTTTTCCAGCTCAATTCACGACCAATCGCCCCTTCGATTAGTTGGCGATACTCCGCCACCAAACCATCTATCTGAATTTCGGAATGATCGGAACCAATGCAATCCGCTAAGGTCCGAGCTGAGGCACGGGTTTCAGCGGAAGAATTAACTGTTCCTTGATATAAGGTACGAATGAATCGTTTGACAAATTCCTTAACGTTAGGCGTCGAATCCATCCAAGGAATATAGGCCAAACGCTTTTTCATCCCTTCCCAACCCAGCTGATTTTCGGCCAATTGAGACGCTAAATAACATAATGAAGCAATCGCGGATGAATCTGCCCCACCCGAAAGTGAAATAACAAAGCCATACGAATGCGATTTGCGCACATAATCCCACAATCCTAAAGCAACCGAACGCGCAAATTCTTCTTCCTTTATATATTCCGAAGATTCCCAGTTGGCCGCCACAAAAGTCTGCGTACCACCCGGCACCTCCTTCATCGCAGGCAATGAAATGATATCCTCCCCAGCGTCATTAACCGATTTCAACTCCACGGAGGCATAAATCAGTTCGTGATCGTTCATGGAAAAACGATTGGATTGGCTGATGATGTTACCCCGGTCAGCCACATACGCATCCCCGTCAAAAATCACGCGACCAGATTCATTTCCCAATAAATTAGCAAAGACATAAACCCCATCAATAATCCGAGATCCTTCGCGGGTTAACGCTTGACGAACCTGCGATTTTCCAAATGAAAAATGCGAGGCCGTAGGATTAACTACCAATGAAACGCCACGCTTAGCTAGCGCATGTGCTGGCCGTTTATCGCCTTCCCAAGCATCCTGACAAATTTCAACACCCATCGTCCATGAACCTACGCGAACGCGGTAATCGCCCAAAGGTATGCCTTGCCACTGGGAGCGTTTTCCAGCGGGCCAGGGGGTAAACCAACGCGGCTCATAATGTACACCATCGTCGGCCAAATGCTGTTTAGGAATCAAAGCGACTACATTTCCAGCGGTAATCCCCGCGGCAACATTGAATAAATGTCCCTCATGACGCATCGGTAAACCAACCCAAATAAACATGGAAGTAGTTTCGGAGGCTAATTTATGGAGGTATTCAATCGCTTTGGTTTCAGTAAAAGGGGCTAAAAACTGATCTTCACAGCCATAACCTGTTAGGCACATTTCAGGTAAACAAAGTACCTGAACTCCCTCGGCTTCTGCCTCGGTGATGGCCGACTTAATTCGAAGGTAGTTTCCTTCCCAATCTAACGGAGTCTGATTTAAAACAGCAGCTCCTACGATGACTTGCGACATATTAACGTGGCTTCGCAGCTGGAGCTGGCTTTTTTCGTACTATTAATTTATACCAAGGTTTGCTCGTCACAACCTCTTTCTGACCATTGGCACCTACCCTAACGTGTTTATATCGAGGTGTCCACATCCATGACATGGCCTCACGTGGGCGGTAATAACTTTCTCCATGTCGGTGTTCTACACGCACCCGACATGTTTCACGGGGGCAACGGGCGGACCAACAAGCAGTCAATAGCATAGCCGTAATGACTACGAATAGAACATTCCAAAGTGGACGTGTACGTGATGCTTTTGACATGAAAAAGAATAAAAAGAATTCTAAGCTAGCGCTAGAACGAATTCTGATTAGTTAAATTACAAATCAACCCGTATTTTTACTGCGAATTTTAGGTCAATATGCAATCCAAACTCAAAGATATAAAAACAGGCGCAAAATCAGATGTTTTTGAATATCCCGTCATGGAATCTTTTTACACGATTCAGGGTGAAGGAAAATATCAAGGACATGCCGCCTATTTTATACGTTTGGGAGGCTGTGACGTCGGTTGCCACTGGTGCGATGTCAAAGAATCTTGGCCAGTTGACACCCATCCCCGCAAATCAGTCATTGAATTAGTCAATGAAGCCTTAGCATTTCCATGCCGACTCGTCGTTATCACAGGTGGGGAACCTTTAATGCATGATTTAGGCCCATTAACTGAGGCACTTAAGCAGGCAGGTTTTCAGACCAACATCGAAACTTCAGGAGTTTGTGAGGAGGTTACCGGAACCTGGGATTGGATTTGTTTCTCACCTAAAAAATTTAAGGAACCTAATCCTGCCATTCTTCACCAAGTGAATGAATTAAAAGTGGTGATTTTTCATCCCTCAGATATGGCTTGGGCAACAGCTTGGGCAGATAAGATTCCAGCTGAAGCGGCCTTATATTTACAACCTGAGTGGTCTAAACAAGAAACAATCAATCCTTTGATTGTCGATTTTGTCAAATCAAATCCACGCTGGCGCATTTCAGTTCAAACCCATAAGTTCCTACAAATCCCCTAAGGTATGTTGGCCTGGCTCATCCCATTTGTCGCTTTTTGCATGCCGCTGGATAGCCTCCCCTCGCCTATTACGGAACTAAATTTACAGCGTACACAATACTTTCCACATTTTAATGCAGCCAGCCAAAATCTCTACCTGACGATCCGCAAAGCAGCTAAATCGGATGAAGAGCTTTTTGTCGCGCATTGGAATGGACGGCATTTTGATGCGCCTGCACCCATCGATGCGATTAATCGAGAGAATAATGAAGGAACTCCTAGCCTGACGAAGGATGGAAAAACGCTATACTTTTCTGCCTGCGAATACCCAAACAGCTTTGGGGGATGTGATTTATATGAAAGCCAGCGGATGGGGGATTCTTGGACAAAGCCGAAAAATTTAGGCTTCTTAATTAATTCACATGAGTGGGAAGGCCAGCCGCATATTAGTTTGGATGGAAAACAACTGTACTTTTCATCGGATCGACTCGGCGGATATGGAAAACGAGATATTTGGGTTAGCGAAAAAGATGATCAAGGACGCTGGAATACCCCTAAAAATGTCGGTAACCTGATTAACTCGAATGAAGATGAACAAGGTCCCTATATATTAGCCAACAAATCTATCTTCCTATTTTCGAGTAGTAAATCAGGCGGAAAAGGAGGGCTTGACTATTACCAAACTCGATATCCCATCATTGCCGTAGAAAGCCCGGAGTCTTTACATATATTGAACACCTCTAGCCATGATGCAGGTATTTCCATGGGACCAGAAGTCGATTCGTATTTCATTTCACGTAAATCGACCGAACCTGAACGCGAATTAGATATAGCGCGTATTTATATCTCACCTGATGTTTGGCTGAAAGCACCGGTTAAACGAATTCAATTTGATTCACTTAGCTTCGAAGCCATTCAGTTTGCAAATAATGCGTGGAATTTAACGGAACCCATTCCTGAATGTTTAGCCAAATTAGCAAGCTACTTACAAGAAAATCCATCACAGTCTATTGATATACAAGGACATACTGATGATATCGGAAATGCATCCAGTAATCAAATTTTATCTGAAAAACGCGCATTAGCCGTAAAAATGCATTTGATCAAACTAGGAATTGCGGCTGATCGAATCTTCACGCAAGGAATGGGAAATACGGTTCCGAAGGAAAAACTTAACCGACAAATGAACCGCCGCATCGAAATACGGTTACGTTCAAATTAACGACGCACTTTTTTCTTTTTGCGCTTTTTGCTCTTTTTGCGCGTAGACTTTTTCTTCTTCTTTTTGGGAGCGATTGGGTGTTCCGCTCGGCCCACAGAATCGCGTTGAGCCCACGAAATCTTCAATGAATCCGTAATTTCTTCCGGGGAAAGAAGTCGGACTTCCACTTTGGAAATACCGAATGGGACTAAACCTAAATCTTGTGCGGCACTTTTGGACACATCGATCACGCCACCCCGAAAAAATGGACCGCGGTCATTCACACGCACAAATACTTTTTTACCTGTTTTAACTAAAGTTACTTCTACCCAAGATCCCATCGGATAGGATTTATGTGCAGCTGTATAAACGTAAGGATGGTATTTTTCTCCTGAGTACGTACGTCCACCCCAATGTCTACTGTGGTAAAACGTACCTAAGCCTTTTTGAATTTGCGCGTTGCCCATGAAGGAGGCCAACAAGCATAATGCACTGAAAATGAACCTATTTTTTTGAGTCATAGGTTACAAAACTACTGGGAATTGGGGGATAAAACAAAAAGGCCCCTGCAAGCAAGGGCCTATTTAACGTTATTTAAGAACTAATTAGCGCTGTGACATTGGGACAAAAGCACGTGGAGTTGCTCCCACATATATTTGTCTTGGTCGGCCAATCGGCTCTTTATTAGTCATCATTTCTTTGTGTTGTGCAATCCAACCTGGCAAACGACCGATCGCAAATAAGATCGTGAACATGTTCGTTGGGATATGTAACGCACGGTAAATAATTCCTGAATAGAAATCCACATTCGGATACAACTTACGCGCTACGAAATAATCATCGCTCAAAGCAGCCGCTTCTAGTTCTTGTGCAATCGTTAAAACTGGATCTTTCACACCTAAAGCAGTCAATACATCATCTGCAGCTACTTTAATGATACGTGCACGTGGATCAAAATTCTTGTAAACACGGTGACCAAAACCCATCAAACGGAAGCCAGAGTTTTTATCCTTAGCCATTTCAACGAATTTCTGCGTATCTCCACCTGCTTGCTTGATTTCTTCTAACATCTCAATTACGGCTTGGTTGGCACCACCATGTAGCGGACCAAACAACGCTTGAATACCTCCCGAAATTGAAGAGAAAATACTTGCATGTGATGAACCAATCAAACGTACCGTTGACGTTGAGCAGTTTTGCTCGTGATCCGCATGCAGAATCAATAACTTATTTAATGCTTTGGAAACGATTGGGTCTACTTGATAGGCTTCGCCTGGTTTGGCGAACATCATTTTCAAGAAGTTTGAGCAGTAGTCCAACGATTGATCTGGCGCGACAATCGGTTCTCCAATTGATTTTTTGTAATTCCAAGCTGCGAAAATTGGCAATGCAGCTAACAAACGTAGGATATTTTCCGCTGGTTCATTGCTTGCGTATTGCCCTTCCATCAAACCTACTAAAGCAGATAACTCGCTCATTGGGTGTGTAGATGAAGGGATAGCCTCCGCAATTTTCAATAAGGCTGCATTTGCAACTGAATATTTTTTGATGGATTCCTCAAACGCGTCAAGCTGAGCTTTGGTAGGTAATTCACCATGGAGTAATAAATAGGCAACTTCTAGAAAACTAGCTTGATCAGCTAATTCCTCAATACTGTAGCCACAATGTCTTAGAATTCCTTCTTCGCCATCTAAAAATGTAATAGCACTCTTGGTTGCACCCGTGTTTTTGTACCCTGGATCGTAAGTAACGTATCCTGTCAAATCACGTAATTTGGCAATGTCGATGGCTTTTTCGTGTTCGGTTCCCTCCAATGTCGGAAATTCAAAACTTTTACCATCCACTTGGATCACTGCATTTTGAGACATAATCTTAAAAATAAAAAGACAAAAGATTTATAATTGACGAAACAGTTTAGAACTGTTTCGCAAAATCAAAGCCCGAATATAAGACGATATTTTGAAAGGTTAATTACCTTTATAAATCCTATTAAAATAAATTCATTTAACACAATTTTTTCTTCTAATATTTCAAATAAATTGAATTTTATGGCTCTGATATCTGATTTGCTCAAAAAGTATCATTTCACGTCAACGGGACGATTTCTTCGCTATGTGCAAATTGATACTCAATCAGATCCACGCTCGCTGCAGAGCCCCTCGACCGAAAAACAGAAGAATTTAGGAAAGGTAATAGTGGATGAACTTCATGAATTAGGACTAGCAAACGCTGAACTTGACCAATACGGATATGTCTACACATTTTTACCTGGCAATGTCGCGCATGAAACACCAACGATTTGTTTTTGTGCGCACATGGACACCTCACCAGATTGTTCGGGGGCAGATGTGAAGCCGATTGTGCATGAAAACTATCAAGGACAGGATCTCGTTTTACCCGATGACCCGAGTGTAATCATTCGAGCGGCTGAGCATCCGGATTTATTGGAACAGTATGGAAATGATATCATTACAGCCAGTGGTAAAACACTATTAGGTGCAGATAATAAAGCAGGGGTGGCAGAAATTATGGATGCACTTGCCTTTTGGGTAGCCCATCCAGAAGTTCCTCACGGTCCCATTTCCATCGTTTTTACCCCCGATGAGGAGGTTGGCCGCGGCACAGACCACATCGACCTATCCAAAATCAACGCCACCTACGGGTATACCCTAGACGGCGAAAAGCGAGGTCATTTAGAAAATGAGACTTTCTCAGCAGATGGATTTACGGTGTATATTCAAGGCATATCGCAGCATCCTGGTTTTGCCAAAGGCCGCATGGAAAGTGCCTTGAAAATTGCCGCAGAAATTATCGCAGCTTTACCGAAAGACACATTGAGCCCAGAAACAACCGAAGGAAAACAAGGATTTATTCACCCGACGGATATTCAAGGATCCGTGGAGGAAGCGCGCATAGATTTTATATTAAGGGATTTTGATACAGCTAAATTGGCCGAATATGGGGAATTGATACAATCCATCAGCCAAAAAGTCTTAGCTAACTACCCAAATGCTTCCGCTACATTCGAGCAAAATGAACAATACCGAAACATGTATGAGATCTTGAAAGATCATCCGCAGTGCATGGACTATGCGATGGAAGCGATGGAATTAGCCGGATTGAAACCTGAAACTTGTTCGATTCGCGGAGGTACTGATGGTTCACGTTTGACATTTATGGGACTCCCCTGCCCGAATATCTTTGCCGGCGAACATGCCTTCCACAGCAAACAGGAATGGGTTTCCGTGCAGGATATGCAAAAAGCGACGGAGACGGTCATTTATTTGGCTAGCATATTTGCTCGCTAGACGCTAGACGTTAGACTTTGGACGCTGGACGCTGGACGTTAGACGTTAGACGTCAGACGCTAGACATTGTTTTTTATAAAAAAAGACGCGATTTCTCGCGTCTCTACTAAATATGTTAACGTCTGAAGACTAACGTCCAGCGTCCAGTGTCTGATTATCTTACTCCCACTCAATCGTTGCTGGTGGTTTCGATGAAATATCATACACCACGCGATTAACGCCTTTGACCTTATTGATAATTTCATTGGAAATACGACCTAGGAACTCATAAGGCAGATGACACCAGTCGGCAGTCATCCCATCCACACTACTCACGGCACGAAGGGCAACAACCTGCTCATACGTACGCTCATCACCCATCACACCTACTGATTGAATTGGCAAAAGAATCGCTCCTGCCTGCCAAACCTGATCATATAAACCATCTTCCTTTAAACCATTGATAAAGATGGCATCTACCTTTTGCAAGATGTCCACTTTCTCTGGCGTAATATCACCCAAAATACGAATACCCAAACCTGGACCCGGGAATGGATGACGTCCTAAGATATCTTTAGGGACACCCAAGGTCTTACCCACTAAACGCACCTCATCTTTAAACAAGGCTTCTAATGGCTCCACCACCTTCAATTTCATGAAGTCTGGCAAACCACCTACGTTATGGTGAGATTTGATGGTTGCACTTGGTCCTTTTAATGACACCGACTCAATTTTATCTGGGTAAATCGTCCCCTGACCTAACCAAGCCACACCCTCAATTAAATGCGCCTCGTGATCAAAAACCTTAATAAATGTTTTACCAATCGCCTTCCGCTTATCTTCCGGATCTTTCAATCCCTTCAATGCATCGTAAAACAATTGCTTGCTATTGACGCCTTTGACATTCAAACCTAGCTCTGTATATGATTCTAATACTTGCTCAAATTCATCCTTGCGCAACAAACCATTATCCACGAATATGCAATATAAATTCTTGCCAATCGCCCGATGCAATAACACCGCAGCCACCGAACTATCTACCCCACCGGATAGACCCAACACCACTTTATCGTTTCCTAATTTCGCTTTCAATTCCGCCACCGTACGATCCACAAAGGAATCCGACGTCCATGTTTGTGCACATCCACAAATGTTGACCACAAAGTTTTTGATCAACGCACCACCCTCCAAGGAATGTGTTACTTCCGGATGGAATTGAATCGCATAAATCGGTTTATCCACATGTGCGAACGCCGCGACGCGTACCGACTCCGTCGAACCAATCACCTCATATTGCGCTGGTAATTCCATAATCGTGTCACCATGCGACATCCAAACTTGCGAATTTGAAGATAAACCGGCCAACAAAGGACTCGATTTAACCGTTGTCATGTGCGCCCGACCATACTCCCGGTGATCAGATGCCTCCACAGAGCCTCCACCCAAATAGGCAAGTAACTGTGCACCATAGCAAATTCCTAAAATAGGCCGATTACCAAATTGCTCTAAATTAACCCGCGGAGAATCCGCCTCACGGACCGAACAAGGACTACCCGACAAGATGATGCCTTTGACAGAATCGTCCAACTCAGGAATGTGATTAAATGGATGTATTTCGCAATATACTTGAGTCTCACGTATGCGGCGCGCAATCAATTGCGTCACCTGAGAACCAAAGTCAAGAATGATAATTTTTTCCGCCATAAAGCTTTTTGCTTAAAAATAAACGGCAAAGGTCGCAATTTATGAGGAAAAACAGGCTATCAATCGCGATAAATTAAATAGCGTTTACGCATTTTTTTATAGGCCTCCAATGCCGGTTGCCACGAGCCACGAATTTCTGCCTCCGATTTACCGGCCAACAGCTGTAAACGGATCGAATCTGTTCCTGCTAATTTATCAAAGAATGATGCTGAAGTAAAAAAGGATTCCTTACTCCCCGTCGCCTGAAAGAAATGAATTAAGTATTTCAATGAAAATCCAAGCTCCCGCGTATTCACCCCGCGCAAATCAAGACCATAACACAATTGATCTTTCAAAGGAGGGTCCATCGCCCCGGGTGTAGGAACCGGTGTAAAGGTATACGAGCCTGCCGACGGATTGGGTGTCCCTAATACCTGAAACTGTGTCAGGGTGCCACGACCCACACTAACAATAGTAGGTTCCAACAAACAAAGTGAAGGATATAAACCGATCGACTGATCATTTGGCAAATTTGGGGATGGTGCAATGGTAAGCGGAACTGCATTCCGATGTTTGTAAGACCGACAAGCAATCACTTGAACATCGCAAGTGAGGCCATTGGCCAGCCACCCCTCTCCGTTGATCATGCCCGCAAATTCTCCCATTGTTAAACCGTGTACCACGGGAATGGGATTCAATCCCACAAAAGAAGCAAATTTGCGATCTAACACCGGGCCATCTACATAATGTCCATTGGGATTTGCACGATCCAAAATCAATAATTTCACCTTATTCTCTGCGCAAGCCTCCATGACATAAAACAAGGTTGAGCTATATGTATAGAACCGCGCACCCACATCTTGGATATCAAAAACCACGACATCTAAACCCTGCAAATCTTCTGGAGTTGGCTTTTTATGCTTACCGTATAAGGAAATCAAGGGTAAGCCTGTTTGGCGATCGACCTCATTATCAATATGCGCACCGGCATCCGCTGTTCCCCTAAATCCGTGCTCAGGTGCGAAGACACGCTTGACTGAAATACCCGCCCGCAATAGGCTGTCGGCCAAATGCGTCGACCCAATCACCGACGTATGGTTGACCACGAGGCCCACCGACTTCCCTTTAAGTAATGAAAAATAACGATTTGTTTGATATGCCCCGGGAATCGCTTGCGCGAAAATCCCTTGCATTGCCATCAAAAACAATACTGCTATTAACTTGTAGTTTCGAGCCATTCCCATTTTCTTTGCGCTTCGGATTAGAATGATCAAATATCCGATAAATTTTATAAATATAATAACCGTGAATTTCCCCCTGTTCGTCGCCCGCCGAATTCGAAATACGCACGAGACATCGTTCTCTAAAACGGTTACCTATGTGGGCATTGGCACCATTTCGCTGGGAATTTGCATCATTCTCGTTGCGTTTTCCATCCTTTTTGGCTTTAAAAATGCCATCATTCAAAAGATTACGAACTTTTCCGGCGACCTGCGCATTAGCCAAATTTCCGGAAATCATTCCCTGTCTGAATCGCCCATGCAACGCAACGAAGCCTGGGAAAAAACCATCAGAAAGCATCCCTACGTAGATCATCTGCAAGCGCATGTTCAAAAACCAGGAATCCTCGTGGGCGACCAAGGACTCGCGGGTGTCGTCATTAAGGGAATCGGTGCAGATATGCCTTTGGCACAAGTAAAACAAAATATCATTGCCGGAAGTGGGCAAATGAATAAGGGCCAAAGCATCATTTTGAGTCAGGAATTAGCCCAACAATTAAAAGTTCGGGTCAATGGATCGCTGATACTGTATTTCCTTAGCCAGCCCAATAGACCTCGAAAAGTTCAGGTGCAAGGAATCTATGAAACAGGTTTAGAAGAATTAGATAAACTATTCGTCTTGGCAGATCGTGATTGGGTACAAAAAATGAATGGGTATACCGCTGATTCGATCGGAACTTATGAAATCTATTTGAAGCAACCGGTAGACCTAAACATCGCCGCAAACCGATTAACAAAAACACTCGATCCTACCTGGAAACTAGAAACCAAAGTAGAACTTTTTCCAGCTTTATTTGATTGGATGCAAATGCTTGATCGCAACATCGTCATTTTCATCTCCCTATTGCTCATTGTCGCTTGCTTCAACCTCATTTCCACCTTGTGGGTTTTAATCATGGAACGTATCCCCATGGTGGGTTTACTGAAGGCACTCGGCAGTTCAGCCTCACAGATTCGCAGTATTTTCTGGTGGAACGGTTTCTTTATCCTGTTGAGAGGATTGCTGATAGGTAATATCCTCGCCATGGGGTTTTGTTGGCTCCAAGCCACCTACCACCTCATCCCGCTAGACCCCGTGAATTACTACATGAACGCAGTACCCATCCACTGGGACTGGTTGACATGGGTTTGGGTAAACCTAGGCACCTGTGCTTTAGTTAGTATCATCATTTATATTCCAACACATTTTATCAACAAGATTGATCCACAAACCGCGATCAATTACAAAAATTAATATGCAGAAATTCATACTCGCTTGTCTCCTATGCATGGGAACCACCATTTTTGGTCAAGGGTTCAACGTTCAAATCAATCTAAAAGATGTGGCCGAAGATCGGTTGAAAATTCAAATGAATTTCCCGCCGCAAAAACAAAAAAGCATACAGGTTAATTTCCCAAAGATTGTGCCGGGAACGTATGCCAACTATGATTATGGGCGGTATATTGTCAATTTTCAGGCATTCGACCAACAAGGAAAATCACTGACGGTAACGAAGAAAAATGTCAATCAATACCAGATTTCAGATGCGACTAAATTAGCCTATGTACGGTATGAGGCAAACGATACTTGGGATAGTCCCGAAGTGAAAGGCGAATATATCTTCGAACCAGCGGGTAGTAATTTCCAAAAAGACACCTTGTTTGCATTGAATACACACACCATTTTAGGCTATGTGAGCGGTCAGGAAAAACAACGTATCAAATTACAGATTGAAAAACCGAGCCATTTAGTGGGCGTCAGCTCCCTGAAGAATACCACGCAAGGCGATGTAGATACCTATTTGGCAGCATCCTACCAAGAATTAGTGGATTCCCCGATCATGTATTCACCGGCAGATACCGCCAAAATCATGATGGGCGAATCAGAGATTATCATCTCCTTGTATTCCCCAAACAATACCTTGAGCGCCAAACAAGTCGCTACGAAAGTTGAACCGCTGCTCGATGCCCAACGGAAATACTTGGGCGGAAAGTTGCCCGTCAAGCGCTATGCTTTTTTAGTAGTGCTTTCAGACAACCTCAAAGGTGGAAGCTATGGAGCACTCGAACATGCGCAATCCTCGTTTTACTACCTACCCGAAGGAAATGCAGACCAACTCAGCCAAACCATTCGAGATGTATGCGCCCACGAGTTTTTCCATATCGTGACACCCTTATCGATTCACTCAGAGGAAATCGGTTCATTTGACTTTAATGAACCGAAGATGTCCCAGCACCTATGGTTATATGAAGGCTTAACAGAATATGCAGCACACCACATGCAAGCTAAGTATGAGCTGACTACATGGAATGATTTCTTTAAGACCATTCAAGAGAAAAAAGAAAACATGGACATGCACTTCGATGCGAAGGTTCCGTTTACGGTAATGAGCCAACAAGTCCTAGGGAAGCACAAAGAACAATATGGAAATGTGTACCAAAAAGGCGCACTGATTGGTTGGGGATTGGATTTGTTTTTGCGCCAACAGTCAAACGGGGCTTATGGCACGCAACAAATGATGACCGAGCTGGCTAAGACCTATGGACCGAATAAATCATTTCAGGATAATGAATTATTTGAGGCTTTGGTACGCATGACGAAAATGCCTGCTTTACGTGATTTCTTTAAACGCTATGTAGCCGGAAATGAGCCATTGCCCATTGACGCATGGTTGCAGCATATCGGCTATACGTGGGATACCACGCAAAAAGAAGAAATCAAATCTCCTGGTTTTGATCCGCAGGGATTAGCCATAAAAATGGAAACAAAACGCGCGTATGTGGAAAGTAAATCCGCAATCAATGCACAGGGAGAAGCGCTCGGCTTACAAGTCAAAGATGAATTTATCAGTTTGAATGGCTTACCGATCGACATGGAGAACTTTGGTAAAAACATGAAGAAGATTTTACAAATCATTCAGCCAGGCGACATGTTTACACTGGAGGTGGCGCGCCCAAATGAATCGGGGGGATACACCTCTGTCACGCTAAAGGCCCCTTTTACACCTATTTCACAGGTAAGCAAGTCGGCAATTCGCCCTTTACTTTATCCGACGCCTGAGCAGTTAAAACTTCGTGCTGATTGGATGCGGGCTAATCCGTAACCGGAGGATTAAATTCCCCTTCGTGTTTCGCTAACCAAACAGTCGCTACGCCATTGCCAATAAAATTGGTAATCGCACGTGCCTCTGACATGAAGCGATCTACGCCTAAGAGCAATGCCAAACCTTCCAATGGGATAACCTGTAGTGCCGTTAGCGTAGATGCCAATACGACAAATCCACTCCCAGTTACACCAGCGGCACCTTTGGAGGTTACCATCAATACTCCGATGATTGTTAGTAATTGCTCCCAATTCAATTGGATTCCATACACTTGGGCCAGAAATAACGTGGCCATGGACAAGTAAATACTGGTACCGTCTAGGTTAAAAGAATAACCTGCGGGAACTACAAGACCTACAACGGATTTAGAACAGCCCATTTTCTCCAACTTCAACATGAGTGAAGGTAAAGCGGCTTCCGAGGAAGAAGTTCCTAATACAATCAATAACTCTTCTTTGATGTAGCTTAAGAATTTACCGATGCGCTCGCCGCAGTTACGCATGATTAAACCAAGCACCACAAAAATGAAAATGGCCATCGTTGCATAAACTGAAACCATCAGTTTCGCAAGAGGCAATAACGAGTGAATACCAAATTTACCGATCGTATACGCCATACCGCCTAAAGCTCCCAAAGGGGCTAAATACATGATCGCATGCAAGGCTTTAAATACCCAGTCCGATGCTTGATGCATACCGGAAACCATTTTGGCTTTACCGCGAACAAAATTCAGAAACGTGCCAAAAAACAAAGAGAAGCCTAAAACTTGAATGGTGAAATTTTCTTTTAGAAATAAGATCCAACTGAACGAAGCGGCCTTTGAAGTGTATTTCGAAATATCTCCTCCTGCGACATCGCCTCGAATAACGCCCTCACCTGGAGTTAACACATTGGAAACGAGTAAACCGATCAACAAAGCAACTGTGGTGACTACCTCAAAATACAACAAAGCCTTTCCGCCTACCCGGCCGACCTTCTTTAAATTCCCCATATTCACGATTCCTAAACTGATCGTCAGAAAGATGATGGGATGAATAAATAATTTGACAAGGCTGATAAAAATACCACTAAAAACTTCGCTCAGCGTGGGGCCAAAAGCTAAATCGGCGCCCAACAAGCTATAGCTTATTTTACTTTCAAAAACAGGGTATAAAGCGAGGGAAGGTGCAAAATGGCCAACAAGTACGCCAATCAAGATTGATAAAAGCACCCAAAATGTTAGGTTGTGTGTAATATTCTTTGATTTCATTCGTTTGAAAAGAGGTTGAAACAAATGTAAGGAACTAAACTGAAATTTTCATCGTTTGGCATTCTGCACTTATTTGCCGAATTTTGTCGGCTCATTTCAACGAATTTTTATCAGCTATGGCTTCTTCTATTAAATGCTTAATTATTGGTTCTGGACCTGCGGGATATACGGCCGCAATTTACGCTTCACGTGCTGGATTAAATCCTGTTATGTACATGGGTGGACAACCAGGTGGTCAGTTAACGACGACAACGGAGGTTGACAATTTTCCAGGCTATCCACAGGGTGTAGATGGGCCTACGATGATGGTTGATTTAGAGAATCAAGCGAAGCGTTTTGGGACAGATGTGCGTTTTGGTATGGCAACGAAAGTTGATTTTTCAAGCCAACCGAAAAAAGTGTGGATCGATGAAAGCACTGAAATTTTAGCTGATTCAGTCATTATTGCAACGGGAGCATCGGCTAAATGGCTTGGACTTGAGGGGGAAACAACCTACAATGGTTTAGGCGTTTCGGCTTGTGCTGTTTGTGATGGATTTTTCTACCGCAATCAAACCGTAGCGGTTGTTGGCGCCGGTGACACCGCAGCTGAAGAGGCAAGTTACCTAGCTAATTTATGTACCCAAGTGCACCTGATTGTTCGTCGGGACGAAATGCGTGCATCCTTAATCATGCAGGAGCGTGTAAAAAAGAATCCGAAAATCACGATTCATTGGAATTCAGAAACAGAAGAAATTTTAGGTGATGCCAATGGTGTAACGGGCATTCGCATTAAAAATAATGTTACTCAAGCGACTGAGGAAATTGCGTTAACGGGTTTCTTTGTGGCGATTGGTCACCAACCGAATACGAGCATCTTTAAAGGCCAATTGGACATGGATGCGCAAGAATACCTAATCACAGAAAAAGGTACAAGTAAGACAAATATCCCAGGCGTTTTCGCGTGTGGGGATGTGCAGGATTCGATGTACCGACAAGCCGTTACGGCGGCAGGAAGTGGCTGTATGGCTGCTTTGGACGCGGAAAGATGGTTGGCCGCGAGCAATTTACATTAATACGATTTCATGATTAGTAGAAAACTAGTTTGGGGATTAGCGCTTGTCTTTGTGACTTTGAGCGCGTATGCCCAAGAAAAAAAGTTATTTAAGAAGAATACGAAGATTGATTTCAAGTCGAATGCCAACTTGTATCAAAACAATTCCGCTAAAAAGAACGATTTAGACGAACTACCTCCACTGACTTTCCGCACGGAGAGTGAGAGTACGGCGACGGCCATTCAGGGATCTGAGCTGCAGGAACGTAAGTACGAACCGTTGAAAATCCTTAATCCGACGATCAGTAATTTCGATACTACATCGATTGATGAGGGTGAGGCATTGGTCGTGGAAATTGAGGAAGAAAATGCACCGGTGGGATCGGAAGATTTTGTCTCGGTAGCGTCCTATTATTCGATTTGGGATACCAAAAGTATTGATCCATACGATATCAACGCAAAGGATTTTGATGAGCCAATTGATTTAGAATTATACAATTTACCAGCTGGCCGTAACTGGTCTCCGCCATTGGCAACTGTGAAACAAACTAGTCCATTTGGACCACGTTGGGGCCGTTTACATGCCGGAGTTGATTTGGATTTAGAGACGGGATATCCGGTTTATTCAGCGTTTGATGGCATTGTTCGTGTGGCCAGTGTGGACTGGGGTGGGTACGGTAAATTTATGGTCGTTCGTCACTACAATGGATTAGAAACACTTTATGGTCACCTTTCGAAGCAAAATCTAGAGCCGGGAACTTTCGTTAAAGCGGGAGATGAAATTGGCCTAGGTGGAAATACGGGACGGAGTACAGGTTCACACTTGCACTTTGAAACACGGTATGAGGGAAACCCATTCAATCCGAATCAGGTATTTAATTTTGGAACTGGCGAACCCTTGTCGGACCATTTATTAATCACAGCCCAAACATTTAATGCCCGTGCACTTTCTCTTCGTAATGAATATGGAAGCGTGGGTGACAAAATCAAAACCCGTCGCAAGGCTTGGGTGAAAGTTCGTTCAGGCGATTCATTGTACACCATCGCGCAACGCGCAGGGATGTCGGTTAATAAATTAGCCAAACTAAACGGCCTGCGTCTTTCCTCTACCATTCGTGCTGGCAGACGACTTCGCATTCACTAAATCTGTACGATCCGATGAAACTTGACATATTAGTGATGGCCGCGCATCCAGATGATGCTGAATTAGCTTGCTCAGGAACAATCCGCAAGCAATTAGCACTGGGTAAGAAAGTTGGCATCGTCGATTTTACACGTGGTGAATTAGGCACACGCGGAACACCGGAAATTCGCTTAGCTGAATCTGCTGCGGCAACGGAAATCTTAGGCATACAGGTACGTGAGAATATTGGGTTAGCCGATGGTTTTTTTGTAAATGATCAAGCGAGCCAATTGAAGTTAATTGAAGTGATACGGGCATATCAGCCGGACATCGTATTAGCTAATGCGTTGGAAGATAGGCACCCCGACCACGGAAAAGGTGCACAATTGGCCATAGATGCCTGTTTTTTGAGTGGCTTGCGCAAGATTGAAACGTCACGCAATGGCGAAAAACAAACGGAATGGCGTCCTAAACAAGTCTTTCATTACATTCAGGATCGCTACTTGGAGCCTGATTTTGTGGTTGACATTACCGAACATTGGCCAACAAAAGAAGCCGCAATCCGTGCGTTTCGTAGCCAGTTTTTTGACCCCAATTCGAACGAGCCAGCTTCCTATATTTCAAGCCCTGATTTCTTAAACTTCATCGAAGCACGTGCCCGTGAAATGGGACATAAGATTGGGGTGACGTATGGAGAAGGGTTTCAAACACAGAAAACAATTGCCATTCAGGATTTAAGCATACTCGCTTAATAACTCAAGTATGTAGCAAATACTTTTTGCATGTACGCTTGACCAAAAGGCAATAAACGCGTACTTCCCTCCTGCTTGATCAGGCGCTTTCCCGCATTATCATAACTGGTAAACCCTTGTTTACTGATTACTCCAAAACCATTATCCCAGTCGAAAAATGCATATCCCCGATCTGGATGCGTGGCAAATAAATCTTGACTAAACGCAAACCGACTGCCATCCAAGCCCATTTGGCCTAACACGGTTTTCGCGATATCTGTTTGGCTACCAAATACCGGCAGTTGTTTTCCACGAAATTCAGGTTTAATCACATCGCCAAAAAGCACCAAAGGAATGTGGAAGCGTTGTGATTCCGAAATCGCATATTTTTCTTTCGGCAAGCGGTGACCATGATCAGCCACAATAACAAACAACGTATTTTTAAACCAAGCCTCTTTACGTGCAGAACGAATAAAAGCACCCAAGGATTTATCGGTATAAAAGGCCGTACTCCGAAAGCGATTCGGTAAATCGGACCCAGGAAAGCGTGGAGTCTCCGGAATTTCAAAGGGCTCATGATTCGAAAGCGTGAGCATGGTCGCGAAAAACGGCTGTTTTAATTGACCCAATTCAGACTGAAAACGCTTAAATACCACACCATCATGCGCTCCCCATTTGGAATTTTGATCCTTCTCCGCAAACGCATGCTTGTCGGTGGAGCGATCAAACCCATGACTCAACACATAAGGCTTAAACCCAAAAAACTCACTTTCGCCCCCATACATGAAGGTTGTTTGATAGCCTTGCTCTTTAAATACTTGAGCGACTGAGGGTAATTTTTCCTGCTTATCCGTCTCGGAAATAATGCTTTTGGTAGCCTGCGCCGGAAATGCACTCATCACGGCAATTAAGCCTTTATCTGTACGATCTCCCGAAGCATACAAATTCGTGAAAGATACGCCCTGCTGCATCAATTGACCTAATTCGGCACTTATTCCCGTCTCACCCCCTAATGATTCTACAACATCAGCCGTGAAACTTTCCAAGATTATGAAGACAACATTAGGACGCTTGTTGGTGAGTATCTCCGTTCGGGCCAACGAATCTCCTGACTCATATTCATGTAAAATTGAATCTACCTGAGACTCGGGCAAGTAATGAAAGTCGGCCGTATTTCCAGCTAAATTATTCGTAACATCCTGCGCCAAATTCCAGGAAGTATTCACTGCCGCATGGTTTAAGATAGGCTTGGAAGAAAAATACGCCATACTTTGGCTGATAGGAGCTAATTGCCAGCCGCCCCGTACGCTCAAAAAGGTTAGTCCTAAAACAAACAAACTGAGTACCGGACGTACTAACCAAGGATGTAGTTGATAAGTAGGACGAATAAAGAATCTGATAAGCCAACCAAAAAACAGGACCTGAAAAAGAAATATCCCGACCGTCAAACCGATTCCCGTTTCCAAGCTCGAGATCGTCGATTCGTATGGATAATTAAAAAATATTTTGAAGACTTTATAATTAACCTTCGCTCCCCACTCTTGATATATATTCAAATTTACGGCCCCGATGAGCGCAAAAAGGCCAATAAAAAACCGTTGGTACCCAATCAAAAAACGCGGGGAAACATACGATTTTCCAGAAACAATTTCGATTGCCCACAACAAAGCGGGAATAACGAGCACATAACCCGTCATCGAAGCATCGAGGCGCAAAGCTGATTGAAAGATGGCGAATACCTCGGAGCCACCGGCCTCGGTGATAGCATCCCAAAATCGAATAACAAAGATGATGCGTTCGACCAAAAAGAAGATTAGCCAAAAAGCGTACAAACGAATGAGGCTAATGATATAATTCAATCGATGAAGCGTTTAGTGATGTCTTGGTAGGAATCGATGCGACGATCACGCAGGAAAGGCCAGGTCTTGCGGTAATATTCGCTTGACTCTACGTCTACGTCCACAATGGCCACTTCCTCCACGTCATGTGGCGCTTGGAAAATGATACGTCCGCCGGCATTGGCGACAAAACTACCGCCCCAAAACTGCTGCCCATTTTCTACGCCTACGCGGTTGACCGAAATGACAGGAACCCCATTCGCGATGGCATGCGAACGCTGAATCGTTTGCCAGGCTTGATATTGCTCGCGGTTGATCTCTGCATTTTGCTCTTCCATGTCCCAGCCAATCGCCGTTGGATACACTAACACCTCCGCCCCTTGCAAGGCGGTTAGTCGGGCTGCTTCTGGATACCATTGGTCCCAACAAATCAACACGCCTACTTTGGCATACTTTGTATCAAACACTTGGTAGCCTAAATCACCTGGCGTAAAATAATATTTCTCGTAATAGCCAGGATCGTCTGGAATGTGCATTTTACGGTACTTACCTAGGTAAGATCCATCGGCATCGATTACTGCTGTTGTATTATGAAACAAACCCGCGGCCCGTTTTTCAAACAACGAAGCGATAATTACGACGTTCAATTCCTTCGCTAACCCGCCAAACATATCCGTGCTTGGACCTGGAATCGCTTCTGCCAAATCAAAAAACGCCGTATTTTCTTCGTAGCAGAAATACACAGAGCTGAACAATTCTTGTAGGCAGATTACCTGCGCACCGCGCGCAGCTGCATCGCGAATCGCTTGCACCGTTTTAGCCTGGTTGGCCGCTACATCCGTTGAACATGTCAACTGAACTAAGGCAAAAGAAACGTTTTTCATAGCGTTTTTGAAGCGTGAATGATAGGACTTAAATCGATGTCTTTCATACATTGAAAGTGATCTACTGGACAATAGTTAAGCAATTTTGAAGAACAAGGCCGACAGCCCAGCTCCTTATTTTCCAGGATCGTTAGGGTATCACTGGCAGGCAATTGTGTCGTTGACGCGCCAAAAATAGCAAACGTCTTCTTCCCTAATATTTGCGCGATTTCGAGCATGGGTGAATCATGCGATATGATAAATTCAGCATCACGCATGATGGCCGCCATCTCTGTGTGCGTGTAAAACTTGCACAGGTTATGTACCTTTTCAGGAAATATTTTATTGAGTCGGTACCCGAAATTCTCATCCCAGGAATTACCAATTAACACAATGGGAATATCCAATTTATCCATCAGGCGAACCATGTTGGGATAATCCAACACCTGTGTCACTAAATCACCTTCCAGGGCGTAAACGATATATTTCCCTGTAATACCTTTAGCCACTAGGTCAAATGCAGGCACCTCTTTGATGAAATCGATGGAGGTCATTTCGGTCCAAGGTTTTGGCCAGGAACCAATCGTTAATTTGGTCCAAAAGGTCGTTGACGCAGGGCTTAAATCATAGACTACATCAAACGAAATCCCTTTGGGTTTCTCGAAATAAATCAAGGTACGATCTACGACCAGACTAAAAACATCTGGAAATTCAATCGAAGAATACACATGGATTTCCGCATTCGGGTGTACGGCTTGTATGGCGCGAATTTTCCGAACGCCTTCGATTGCGTTTGGGGAACCTGAAAAATGAAGACAAAGAATTCGCTGCATGTAAAAAAAATAGCCTCGCAAAATTAAGAAAAATCTTTGCTAACCCGCATACTTTCATTCTTTTCGGTAAATTGCGGACTAAATTTGAATGGATTACATGGAGCCGAAAAAACAAGATACCGCCTCAGCATTAAAAGATATCATATCACATGCCAAAGAATACGGATTCGTATTCCCGTCTTCGGAAATTTACGATGGCTTACAAGCTGTTTACGATTACGGTCAAAATGGTGTAGAATTAAAGAATAACTTAAAGAATGTTTGGTACAAGGCTATGACGATGTTGAATGACAACGTGGTGGGCCTTGATGCGGCTATTTTTATGCATCCATTAACATGGAAAGCTTCGGGTCACGTGGACTCGTTCAACGATCCGATGATCGATAATAAAGATTCGAAGAAGCGTTACCGTGCGGATACTTTATTGGAAGAACGTGCAGCCGCATTAGAAGACGAAGGAAAAGCAACTGAGGCAAAAGCCTTAATGCAAGCGATGGCGAAGGGATTAGATGCGGGAGATTTAGAGGCTGTTCGTCAGTTAATTATTGATCAAAACATTAAATGCCCTGTTTCAGGAACGGCTAATTGGACCGAAGTACGCCAGTTTAACTTGATGTTCTCTACGCAAGTAGGTGCCGTATCTGAAGATGCGTCGTTGATTTACTTACGTCCAGAAACGGCTCAAGGTATTTTTGTCAATTTCTTAAATGTGCAAAAAACGGGCCGCATGAAAGTGCCGTTTGGTATAGCGCAAATCGGAAAAGCCTTCCGTAATGAGATTGTAGCCCGTAATTTCATCTTCCGCATGCGTGAATTTGAACAAATGGAAATGCAATTCTTTGTACGTCCTGGGACGGAGATGGAATGGTACAACAAATGGAAGGAGACGCGTATGAAGTTTCACCAGGCGATTGGTTTACCCGCTGATTCCTTGAAATTCCATGATCACGATAAATTAGCGCATTATGCCAATGCGGCGGTGGACATTGAATATAAGTTTCCATTTGGGTTTAAAGAGATGGAGGGGATACACTCCCGCACCGACTTTGACCTGAAGGCGCATCAAGAATTATCGAAAAAGAAACAACAGTATTTTGATCCAGAGATAAATCAGAACTACATTCCGTATGTCGTGGAGACGTCCGTGGGTGCAGATCGATTGTTCTTAGCGATTTTATGCAATGCATATACAGAAGAAACAACTGGCGAAGGTGAAACTTTGAAGCAGCGTGTTTATTTGAATATTCATCCGGCATTGGCACCAACGAAAGTGGCGGTATTGCCATTGGTGAAGAAAGATGGCTTGGCTGAAAAAGCACAAGAGATTACGAATCAACTTAAATTTGCCTTTAATACAACGTACGACGATGGTGGAGCAATTGGCAAGCGCTATACCCGTCAAGATTTAATTGGGACGCCGTATTGTGTGGTGGTCGAT
>CAIUGL010000183.1 GCA_903898715.1 uncultured Cytophagaceae bacterium | reverse complement strand
TAATTCACTAAATAAACGATGTTTTAACATGGCAAAAGAAATAGCTGGCTACGTAAAGCTTCAATGCAAAGGTGGCCAAGCCAATCCTTCACCACCCATCGGTCCTGCATTAGGTTCGAAAGGATTAAATATCATGGAGTTCTGCAAGCAATTTAATGCACGTACTCAAGATAAAAACGGCGTAGTATTGCCGGTCCTAATTACTTATTTCGCGGACAAATCGTTTGAATTCGTTGTAAAAACACCTCCAGCACCAATCTTGTTATTGGAAGCAGCTAAGGTGAAATCTGGTTCAGCTCAACCTAACTTGAAAAAGGTAGGTTCAGTGACTTGGGATCAAGTGCGCGTAATCGCGGAAACTAAGATGCCGGATTTAAACTGTTTTACAGTCGAAGCAGCAATGAGTATGATTGCTGGAACGGCCAGATCAATGGGTATTACTGTTTCTGGTGATAAACCGTTCTGATTTAACCATCAGAAATAAACATTTTAATTAAAAGGTAATGGCAAAACTTACGAAGAAAATAAAGGAAGCCCTTTCTAAATACGATGCAACGCAAGCGTATTCGCTTGAAAAAGCTGCGGAGATTTTGAAAGAAATTTCTTATACTAAATTCGATGCCTCAGTGGATATTGATGTTCGCTTAGGAGTAGACCCCCGCAAAGCGGACCAAATGGTTCGTGGTGTGGTTGCCCTACCTCATGGAACTGGTAAAGACGTACGTGTACTCGTATTGTGTTCTCCAGATAAAGTAGAGGAAGCAAAAGCAGCCGGCGCAGATCACGTTGGATTAGATGATTACATTGCAAAAATCGAGAGCGGTTGGACCGATATCGACGTAATCATTACTATGCCAACAGTGATGGCGAAATTAGGCCGTTTGGGACGTGTGTTAGGACCTCGCGGTCTGATGCCTAATCCAAAGTCAGGTACTGTAACTTTGGAAGTAGGAAAAGCAGTTAACGAAGTAAAAGCAGGTAAAATCGACTTTAAAGTTGACAAAACCGGTATCATCCACACCTCAATCGGTAAGGTGTCTTTCGGAGCTGATAAAATTGTAGACAACGCTTTAGAAGTAATCAACACGTTGATTAAATTAAAGCCTTCTTCTGCAAAAGGAACTTATGTAAAATCGATCAACTTATCATCGACCATGTCTCCGGGCATTATCATCGATAAGGGAACTGTAGCCGGATTGTAATCATGACAAGAGAAGAAAAAAATCAGATTATTGATGAGTTGGGCGAAAAGTTCGCAGCAACTCCGTACTTCTACATTGCAAGTACAGCCGGTTTAACTGTAGCTGAAGCAACAGAATTTCGTCGCATGTGTTTTGCGAAGGGTTTGGAATACAAAATCTTCAAAAATACATTAATCGCGAAAGCACTTGCTAAGACAGGTACCGATTATACACCTTTCGACGCTGAAGTCTTGACAGGGATGTCTGGAATTATCTTCTCCCCAGAAGATGCTAAAGTTCCAGCAAAATTGATCAAAGAATTCAAAAAAGCGGCAGGAAAGGATAAAATTACATTCAAAGGAGCTTCGATCGAAGGCGGTTTATACATTGGCGAAGGTCAATTAGTAGCCCTAGAAAACATCAAGTCGAAAAACGAGATGATTGGCGAAGTGATTGGCTTATTGCAATCGCCTGCTAAAAATGTTGTTTCAGCATTGCTTAGCGGTGAGAAGAAATTAGCTGGTCTAGTGAAGACATTGTCTGAGCGTCCTGAATAATTTTAACACGTTTTACCGGAGCATAGCTCCAACACATAATTAATTTGTAACAATTAAATTTTAAAAAAATGGCAGATTTAAAAGCATTCGCTGAGCAATTAGTGAATTTAACTGTAAAAGAAGTAAATGAATTAGCTACTATCCTTAAGGATGAGTACGGTATCGAGCCAGCTGCTGCTGGTGCTGTTATGGTTGCAGGTCCTGCAGCTGGTGGCGCTGACGGTGGAGACGCTGCTGCTGAGAAAACATCTTTCGATGTAATCTTGAAAGCTGCTGGTCCTAACAAATTAGCAATCGTTAAATTAGTGAAAGACTTAACTGGTTTAGGTTTGAAAGAAGCTAAAGACGTAGTAGATGCTGCTCCAAAAGCAGTTAAAGAAGGCGTATCTAAAGACGAAGCTGAAGGTTTGAAAAAATCTTTAGAAGAAGCTGGTGCTGAAGTTGAAGTTAAGTAATCACTTACTTGATTTATAAAAAAAGGGAATGGCAACATTCCCTTTTTTTTGCTTTATTTGAACTCTAATTACCCTTTTACCCATGCACGATTTAATTCAACTCCTCCCCGATGCCATCGCAAATCAAATTGCGGCCGGAGAAGTCGTGCAAAGACCCGCTTCCGTTGTCAAAGAACTCATGGAGAACTCCATAGACGCCGGAGCAACCCAAATCCAACTCATCATTAAGGATGCCGGAAAAGGAATCGTGCAAGTCATCGATAACGGTTCAGGCATGTCGGAAACCGATGCACGCATGTGTTTCGAACGCCACGCTACATCCAAAATTAGAAAAGCTGAAGACCTATTCCGCATCAAAACCATGGGATTCCGTGGCGAAGCCATGGCCTCCATCGCTTCTGTATCGCAAGTCGAACTAAAAACACGACGCCCCAGCGACGAACTCGGCACCCACATCAAAATTGATGGTTCCGTTTTCAAAGCACAAGAAAACATTCAATCCCCAATAGGGACATCCATTGCCGTCAAAAACTTGTTTTACAACATTCCAGCACGACGCAATTTTCTAAAATCTAACCCAGTTGAAATCCGACATATTTTAGATGAATTCCAACGAATCGCCCTAGCACACCCCGAAGTTTCCTTTTCATTTATCCAAAACGAACAAGAAACCTATGCACTACCCGCTGAAAAACTAGGTAAACGGATTGTTGACCTATTCGGAAAAAGCTACCGCGAACAACTTGCATCCTGCGAAGAAAATACCAATTATGTTTCCATAAAAGGTTATGTAGGAAAACCCGAACATGCGAAAAAAACACGTGGAGAACAATTCTTCTTTGTGAACGATCGATTCATCAAGAACTCTTACCTGAATCACGCTGTCATGAGCGCCTACGAACGCTTATTACCCGATGGAGCTTTCCCCTTCTATGTATTATTTCTAAGTATCGATCCCCAGCACATTGACATCAATGTGCACCCAACAAAAACAGAGATTAAATTCGATGACGAACGATCTATTTATGCAATCATTCAAGCGGCCGTTCGGAAAACACTCTCGATACATAATTTAATTCCTTCACTCGACTTTGATAGTAATGTCAATTTCAATAGCCCCTTTCGGGCAGAAGGACGCGGACAAGAACCTCAGTCTGCTTATACCGAATCACATAAGCCCAAGGCCGCGCACGACGCTTGGAAACAACTATACGAAGGTCTACAAAACAATATAGACGCTTTTGAACAGCAGGCACCGGCCCAACAAGCCAACTTATTTGCCAGCGGAATTAATTCATTCGACGAATCCACAACGATTCAAAGCAAAGCAAATGCGTGGGAACGCGGAACTGAAATCAATAATAAACTGCAATACATTCAAGTATTGAATAAGTATATTATTGTTAGCATGTCCAATGGCGCATTGGTCATCGACCAGAAACGTGCTTACCAACGGATTATGTACGATCAATTCATGGAGAATTTGAATCGAAAAAATGGTGCGTCCCAACAAGTCTTGTTTCCACAGTTGATGACCATTAACCCTGCCGACCAGGTACTCTTGGCTGAAATAGGTGCAGAAATTAATGATTTGGGCTTTCGTTTAGAAACGAATGAGCAGGGACAAACGCATATTGTAGGTGTGCCAACCGAAATTGGGGATGAAGATGGGCAATCAATCCTTGAGGGCATTTTAGAACAAATTAAACATGCCGCTTCCGATTTAGATGTCAAACGATCAGAGAAGATCGCACAATCTATGGCCAATCGATCTGCCATTCGATTCCAACAACGTGCACTCAATCAAGAGGAAACTAGGTCGCTAATTGAACAATTATTCGCGAGCACAAATCCAAATTTCTCCCCAAATGGAGAAAGCATCAGTCAAATGATGCCAATGGAGTCTTTTGAAGGATTATTTAGCTAACTCAACCGCACGATCACGTGCAGCATATATACCCTGTTGTAGGCCTTCCCCCACAAGCTTTTCCTGAAAAACCCGCAGCGCAGCTTCTGTAGTGCCCCCTTTGGATGCTACAGCTTGAATCAATTCATCTAACGTTTTATCACTTGTTTGCATCAAATGATACGAACCTAACATGGTTTGCTTGACCAACAAAGAAGACATCGCCGGGTCAAATCCCATGGCAACCCCCGCATCAATCATCGATTTAATCAAATAGAAAAAATAAGCAGGACCACTACCACTTAAGCCGGTAACAGCATCTAACAATTTTTCATCTTCCAAAAACACGGCACGGCCAGTAGAATTAATTAAATTTTCAACCTTTCGAATATCCGAAAGACCTACCTGTTCTGCCGCCGCAAAAGCGGTCATCCCCATGCCTAAAAGCGCCGGTGTATTTGGCATCGCACGTATCACCAAATCATGCGAAAGACTTGACTGAATTTGAGCAATTGGAATTCCAGCCATAATCGATAATACCACTTGACTCTTCTTAATGTATGATTTCAAATCAAGTGAAACAGCTGGATAATCCTGAGGCTTAACCGACAAAATAATCAAATCAGCCTGCGAAATCTTACTCGAAATTGTGTCAACCACAATGCCCGATTTCTGCTCTTGCAACTGTGCACCACGTTCTTGATTTTTCTCCACCAAGAGCAAATCTGCCTTTTGCACCAAATTGTATTGAATAAAGGAATTAGCAAATGCCATTCCCATATTTCCACAGCCAATGATCGCTACTTTCATATTTATTTCCCGCTAAACAAATTTTCTAAATATTGATTCAGGGTCTCGCCACGAAGGCCTTTGGCAATAATCTTACCTTGTGGATCAACTAAAAAAGTCATCGGAATAGACGAAACCTGATATGCCTGCGCTGCCACCGAATTCCAATATTGTAAATCTGAAACATGCTTCCAAGTTAGCTGATCTACTTCAATTGCTTTCAACCAGGCTTGTCGGTCCTTATCCAAGCTCACCCCATAAATTTCAAAACCTTTATCTTTATACTTGGCGTATGTTTTGATGACATTGGGGTTTTCGCGCCGACAAGGTCCGCACCAGCTTGCCCAAAAATCAATCAATACATACTTTCCACGTAAAGAAGACAAAGGTAATACAGTCCCCTCTGGAGTATTTAGAGCTATTTCTGGAGCTTCAGACCCTTCAGCAGCGCCCTTTAGTCGATTCAAATTTTCAAGAAATGGCTTTACCTGTGGGTGATTGGGGCGAGCTTGTGCAAAACGAGCTCCTATTTCTTCCAAAGTGGCTAATTCAGATTCTGCTGGTAAAAAATTAGTCGCCCATAAGGCTACCAAATTTGTACCCATCTGAGGAATTAATGCCTTGATTTGCTTGAATTGCTCTTGCTGTGCTTGTTCAAAGGCTGCCTGAATTCGTGCCTGGTCATTCGGATTCTTCTGAAACTCCGCATTCCAAACGGCCACACGCTTCTGCAAATTTGATGATAATTCAAGAATTTGATTCATAAACTGAATGTTAGGCGTATTGCCTTGGACACTGAATGCCCCACTCTTTTCTGGCGTATTGAATCCCTCCGCTTGAACACTAATTTTCTCTCCCCCTTCCAAGATTAAAAGGACCTTCTGTGGATTAGCTATGTCAAAAAAGTTTACTAAATAAAAACCACCTTGATCCAACACTTTTCCCTTAAATACAACTTCCTTTTTAGCATTCGGAAGCATGGAATCTATTTTGACAGCCTGTCCACGTCCATTAATAAACTCTAGGAAAATTCGCTTAGTAGGAACAACTTGATTTGCTTGTACACGAACTTCATAGTCTTGCGCAAACAGCGCACATGGGCCTAAAAATAAAAAGAAGAAAAATATCTGTTTCATATTAGTTTTTATTTAGCGCTTCAGCGACTAACTGATTGACACGTTTCGGATCCGCCGTACCCTTTGAACGTTTCATCACTTCGCCAATAAACAATGCGAGTAAGCCTTTCTTCCCTTGACGATATTCGTTGACCTTTTCTGGATAAGCCGCTAATGCCGCTTCAACAAAGGCTGGAAGCTCGTCTTTATTTGATTGCACTAACCAACCTTGCTGTTCCACCACGGTACTTGGTGCCAATGCAGGCGATTGCAAGCACAATGGAAATAGTTGTTGGGCTGCTAGATTATGTGTTATGGTTCCTTTTTCAACTAGCTCAATGATGGCGGCTAATGTCTCCGGTGCCAACTCAAATTGCTCAATTGTTTTCCCTGAATCATTTAAGTGGGATTTAACAGGTCCCATAAGCCAGTTGGCCACCGATTTATACGCCTTTGTATGTTTAGTCGTTTCAACAAAATACAAAGCCATTTCACGCGTTTCGGCCAGGAAATGAGCATCGTAGGATGATAGGTGGTAGGTATTAATCAACTGTAATTCTTGCTCCCACGGTAACAGGGGCATGTTTGTTTTAATTTCGGCAATCCATTTATCTGAAATTTCCAAAGGCGCCAAATCCGGTTCCGGAAAATAGCGGTAGTCATTCATGGTTTCTTTAACACGCATGCTAGCTGTTTTGCCTGTATGCGCATCAAAAGTCCGCGTTTCTTGCACCAACTTTTCCCCGGCAAGTAGCGCAGCTTCTTGTCGGCGACATTCATATTCAATTGCCCGTTGAATGTTACGCAACGAATTCATGTTTTTTATTTCGACCTTGGTACCTAAGGTTTGTGAACCAATTGGACGAAGCGAAATATTCACGTCAGCACGCAGGGAACCTTCCTCCATATTACCATCACAGATTCCAAGGTAGCGAACCAATTTTCGCACTTCTGAAATCATGGCAAAAGCTTCTTCGGCAGAATGAATTGCGGGTTCGGTAACCATTTCGATTAGCGGAGTCCCAGCTCGATTGTAATCAATGAAACTAAAAGGATTATCGCCTTCATGAAGTGATTTACCGGCATCCTCTTCTAAATGGATGTGGTGAAAAGGCAAATGCTTTGGACCAGCGGCTAAATGTACTTGAATGGAACCACCCATGCAGATGGGTGTTTTGTCTTGGGTAATTTGGTATCCTTTGGGAAGATCGGGGTAGAAATAATTTTTACGATCGAAGTTTTGCCAACGGGTTATTTCGCAGCCAAGGGCAATCCCCATTTTAATTGCAAATTCCACTGCCTTTTTATTTAGGTGTGGAAGTGTACCAGGGTGGCCGAGGGTAATTGGCGAAATCAGGGTATTTGCTTCTTGTCCGAACAATACGCGATCGCTAGCAAATATTTTAGAATTTGTTTGAAGCTGGGCATGAATTTCAAGCCCTATGACCGGTTCGTAAACAGCAGATTGATATGTACTCACTAAATAAAGATCTTAAACGATGCAAAACATCATAAAGATACAAAAACCTGCGTGTTAAAAAGCGCTAGGATTTGATTTTACAGGTGCAGGCTGATTTGTGTTTGAAATTAATCCAATACGCATAAGCGACAGATACGCCCAAAAGGGAGCCGAAAATCCACTCATCGGATTGTTGGCCTATAAAAATATCAATTAACTTAATAAACAATCCGATACCTAGAAATACCAATGGCCAAACATTTCGATGCAAGAGGTAGTCGGCAATAAGCAAATAGGCCGCCAGCGCAAAACTACTTGCCACTAAAACCCACTCAACAACAGGACCAAAAGCGTAGGTCCCAATAAAATAGGGAGCAAAAAAAAGCACAAAAGGCATCGCCAAACAATGTATGGCACACGCAAAAGAAAGGAATAATCCTAACTTTTCGAGCGGCATAAATTGTTTGACGGGCTTTCGTTTAGACATATTACTAATTATTTAATAGTTACCGGAAATGTAACATCTACATCCGTAGATCCACCTTCTTCATTTCCAGTTTTAACGGCTTTACCATTAACAGGAGGCTGATGTTTAAGAATTACGTTGAACTTGCCAGTACCAGCAGTAAATTGGGATTTCACTTCCGAACGCAAACCAATGGGCATCCCTTTTTTATCTAAATCTTTAATCTGTACACTCAATAAGCTTAGCGGATTAGATTTGAAAACAAATAAATGCACATCTCCCTCTTCCTCGACTTCTTCAGATATATCAAATGCAGGTTTCTTGGTTTCATCAAGTAATGATACCTTCATTTCATACGTTGTATTTTTATCTAACTCGATTGGATCTACCGAATCCATCACACCATCACCTTGTGTATCTTTCCAAAAAAATGATTTGGTAGGAAGTGAAGCATTAGTTACTGGCTTGAATTCCAATTTAACGGTAGTAATTAATTCATTGTCGTCCTCTGGCTCAACATCTTCCTTTGAACAGCTTGTAGAAATAGCTAATAAAGCCAAAAATGTAATAATGTGTTTCATGGGTTTTTTTAGTTTAATTGTAACAGTGGTATACGATACTATAATGCAAATATGCAACAATGTTGCAAAAGAAACAAATAGATAAACAGATAAATTTAGAAGTTGAAAGGAGTTGCTAGTAATCAGTAATCAGTGGTCAGTGTATAGTCCGGAGGAGAGGTAAGAAGTAAGAGGTAAGAAGTAAGAGGTGAGAGCTCTATGTCCCCTTCGGACTCATTCCCTCCGGACTAATCTCCTCCGGACTGACGACTAGCGACTAGCGACTAGCGACTGTCCACTGATTACTGACTACTGACTACTAGCGACTGTCCACTTAATTCTGTCCACTGATTACTGATTACTGACTACTTTTTGGGCACAAAAAAACCGCTCTCTTACGAGGCGGTCTTTCATAAATAACTTGGAGCTTACTTACTTTCCCGGGTTTGATCCCAGTATCATCAGCGGTGCGGGGCTTAACTTCTCTGTTCGAGATGGGAAGAGGTGAACACCCGTCCTATCGGCTCCATACTTTTTACAAGGTCTTAGCCTTTTT
>CAIUGL010000182.1 GCA_903898715.1 uncultured Cytophagaceae bacterium | reverse complement strand
CCCATCTCGAACAGAGAAGTTAAGCCCCGCACCGCTGATGATACTGGGATCAAACCCGGGAAAGTAAGTAAGCTCCAAGTTATTATAGAAGACCTGCACCGAAAGTGTGGGTCTTTTTTTATGCCCAAAAAGTAGTCAGTAGTCACTAGTCGCTAGTCGTCAGTCCGAAGGGAATGAGTCCGAAGGAGATTAGTCCGAAGGGAGATAGTCCGGAAGAAACATAAAGCTTTTACCTCTCACCTCTTACCTCTCACCTCTTACCTCTCCTCCGGACTCATTCCCTCCGGACTATACACTGGTTATTGATTACTGACGACTTGACACTAACCGCTGTCTACTACTTCCCACTCTTTTCCTTATCTTTGTCAAATGCTTCGCAATTACATTACTGTCCTGCTATGTCTTTTGGCGCCCCTCGTATATGGCGGGCCATTCGCACATTTTCTTAATCCCATTACCAAGCAAGCAAATCGGATCGACTTTGGTACCAAAACGCACCAAACGCTCATTGATAAAAAACATTGGGTAGAAACAGGAACCATCGCCATTGATTCATTTTCCATTTCTGAAATTCGAAAGGAATCTGAATTCAAAACAATTGCGACAAACACACCGAATCAATTCATTCTATTTCTAGAATGCACCAATCAAGTCTTTAGTCTTGATCTGAATGCCAAAACGATTAAAAGGCTTGACCGTACGTATTTTCGTGGTGATAATTGTGGATCATATAGTTTTATTCGTAAAGGCCAATACTATCAGGTGGGTGGATATGGATTTTGGGAAACAAACAACCACATTACCTATTTTGATCCCCAGATAAAAGAATGGGAAGGCGTTTCTGTCAGTGGAGATGTCCCCACCGCAATTTACCGAGGTTACACTGCCTACCTCCCCGAGCAAGACAAATTGATTACCATATCCAATTTTTCGAACGACATTAGTCAGAATTTTGGTAGTCTTGATTTAATGAATGACATATTCGAGTTCTCCTTTGCCACGAGAACATGGAAAAATTTAGGTCAAATTTCACATCCTTATCTGAAAGATGTATTCAGTAAACTACCTATCGATAGCCGCGTTCGCGTCCTATATACCGGAAAATATTTTGTGCTCTTCCCACTAGGGTCTAAAGGACATGTCACCATCACATTTATCGACCCTCGGGACCTACGTATTTATGAATACGAAGATATCAATATGGAATTTTCGCGATTCCCTTTCTTCAGTATGACCGTAGAGAAACCCAATATTTTTTTCCATAATGAATGGGTTTTAGGGACCAAATATTCGAATGATATGCATCTTGCCAATGAATCAAAGTTGGTCAATTTGCATGAAATCGTCAAAAAAGCTAAATTTCTCGGATACCTAACAGACAAACCGTGGTATCAGACTAATTGGTTTTACGCCTTCATTCTGCTACTAGTAGCCGCCTTATCCTATTGGGCAGTAATGAAGTTATTTGGCAAAACTAATAGTTCCAATGCGCAAAAACCTGTCATTACTCCACAAATAGGAGGTCATTTTGACGAGGTGCAATTAGCCCTTTTAATGCAATTTTTAAAGGAAAGTGCGCAAGAAGGTATCGATGTAGAGCACGTTAATGAGATCTTAGGTATTACTCAATTAGGGGCCGACACGCAGCGATTCCGCAGGTCAACAGTCATTAAAGAACTTAACTCGAAATTAACCATACTCACCGGAGAGAAAAACGCCATTTTACGCGTAAGCTCCCAACTGGATAAACGTCAGAAACGATACATGCTACAAGATCAGGTGAAAGACTTTGTCAAAAAAGAACTATCCCTGTAAACTACATGGCTTACAGATACCTTGAATCAATAAATTACTCTCCTGCTTGATAAAGTGTTCCGGTAATGGAATATTTGGGATATGCACCGTTTCCAAACACGTGGTCTGCCCACATTGGACACATTTGAAATGCACATGATCATGCTGATGACCCTCATGCTGACAAACTGTTTTGCACAAAGCATATTTAATACTACCCTGATCATCTAAAACTTTATGGATCATTCCAGATGTCAAGAAGGTTTTTAATGTTCTGTAAATGGTAACCCGATCAAAATGCGATAACAAATGTTGCTCAATATCTCCCTGACTTAAGGCATATCCAGCATCCTCAAATGCGCGTAGCACCGCCTCTCGGCATGGGGTATTTCGTAACGAAAAGGCAGCTAACTTTGTCATCCTAAATGTTCTGTTTGTAACGATACCATTTTACGGTAAACACTTTGCTTCTTTGCAAGCAGTTCCTCATGCGTTCCAGCCTCTACAATTTTGCCTGACTCCATCACGATAATTTGATCCGCCGAACGAATCGTCGACAACCGATGCGCAATGATTAAACTTGTCCTATTTTTCATTAATTCCTCTAAGGCCGACTGCACCCATTTCTCGGATTCAGAGTCCAAGGCACTCGTAGCTTCGTCCAACAATAAAAACTTAGGATCCTTTAATATGGCTCGCGCAATCGCAATCCGCTGGCGCTGGCCTCCTGACAATTTAACGCCGCGCTCACCCACCAACGTATCCCATTTCTCCGGGAACGACTCAATAAATTCACGGGCATACGCCTGCTCTGCCGCACGTTCAATTTCAGCTTGTGTAGCACCCGGTTTGCCATATGCAATATTTTCACGGATACTTCCTCCAAATAATAATACTTCCTGAGGGACAAGAGCCAACATCTTTCGCCACGCATTTACCGAATATGCATTGATATTCGTGCCATTTAATTCAATTTCTCCCGAATTAGGCTCATAGAATCGCATCATTAATTGAGCCAATGTCGATTTCCCCGTTCCAGAAGTACCCACAATCGCTACCTTTTGACCCGGTTCAATACGTATCGAAATTCCCTTCAAAATTTCCACCGAAGGCCTACTCGGATACGAAAAGTGTATGTTTTTGAGCTCTATGGTGCCAAATTCAATTGAAGCCTCCTTAGCTTCATCCGCTAAATGTACCTCAGAAGGATCTTCCAATATTTCCAATATACGATCTGATGCACCTATCGTTTTTTGTAACTGCGCATAAATATCCCCTAAGCCACCCACGGATCCTCCAATAAACGCCGTGTAAAATATAAAGGTTAACAAATCTGCTAAGATCATATCCCCCTGAGCAACCAACTGAGCGCCATACCAAACAACCCCGACAATCCCTCCAAACAAGGCAAAAATCACAAAACTCACAAAAGCTCCACGCATCGTGGCCGCCTTTAATGCCGCCTCAATAACCTTATTTAGCGATTGTGTATATCGGTTCACTTCATACGACTCATTCGTAAAGGATTTAACCGCTTGAATCGATTGAAACGTTTCCTCCACAATGATGTTAGTTTCAGCTAATTCATCCTGCGACTTTTTCGAGATCTTGCGGATAAACTTGCCAAAAACGATAGCAGCAATAACCAAGACAGGGAAGGTGGCCAACATGAATAGTGTCAACTTCCATGATAAATACGTGATTAAGGCAATACCCCCAATTAACGTGAATATCTGACGAAAAAATTCGGCTAAGGTTATCGATAGCACATCTTGCAATTGCGTGATATCCGATGTGATTCGACTCATCAATTCCCCCACACGCCGTTTTTCAAAATGAAAAATAGGCATGGTGATGATTTTCGCATACAGCGTTTGACGAACATCCCGCATCGATTTTTCCGAAACTTGCGCAAATGTATAAATACGTATAAACGATAAGATAGCCTGCACAATCAAAATGGCAAAGAAGAAAATAGTCACTTCATTAATCAAGTACTTGGATTTTCCTTCTATCACCTTTGTCATTTCCCCAATCAACAAAGGGAAACTCATCGTCGTTAAATTCGACAGCAACAAGAACATCATCCCAAAACCAAATGTCCATTTGTATGGAATGACAAAGCGGAATATTTTCAAGGCCTTTTCTAAGCCCTTCTTGTCTACCTTGACTTTATCTTTGGGATCAACTCCCGCACCCATTTTCTCGTGTCGTTTTGCCATGCCTAATTACTCGTTAATGGCTCACCTCGGTAGGCCGACTTTAAAAATATGCGATTAAAATCCTGATCTGCCATAATTTTTGATATGCTGAGCTTTGGATTAGCGGCCCAATAATGCTGTACAATCGTATAGCCTACCCAGCGACCGATTGAACCCGGACATGCTGGACCAATTTCTGGTGTTTTAGGGCGCTCACCTAAATACTTACTTTTCATTAATTCCTCTTTATTGAACAATAACTTCTTATCAATAAAATGTTCCCAAACCTGTTTTTGAAAGGCATTTGTCTCGAGCAACTCTTGCGCCGTATAGCCAAACAGAAGGCTGTCGGCAACTTCAGGAACGATCGTTTTGGTAAACGCATAGCCCTTTCCATACCAAATCATGTCACTCAGCAAGGTGTGGTCTTCCTCATTTTGCTTATTTAAAAACGCAGAATATTGAAGCATAACCTGACCTACTAACGCGCGAGGTTCCAGTCGGCGCAATTGATAATCATACACATTTGGAGGTAGATACAAACCCTTTTTCCCCATGAAAAAATCCAAGCCAATCACGATCAGCGAATCCGTTACTTGCAGATGTTGGGCTGTAAATTCACTTCCCAATCCTCCGAATCCCGAAAAGACTGTTCTGATTTTTGGCGTCTTCATCCCCGGAAACTCCTTTTGCACACGCTGGAAAGCAATTTTCAACTCTTTCTCTAGACGATCCCCTCCAAAGAAACTACTATCTTGGCTCTGATCGTAAAATTTTCGCAACGCAGGATTTTTGAATAGTTGGTATAAATCGCGCGCCAGCAATGGCGTTTTTTCAGGCGGACAGCTGAAATAGCCAATCCCCAATTCCGGGTGTTTTTTGAGTATGGAATCAATCGCTACTTCTGATGAAGCTAGTGCAATCGCTCGGTCCAATCGCTGCATGTCCCATTTGATATCAGGCAATGATGTGACTACTTCTTCTTCTTTGGAAGAACAGGATGCTAAGCATAAACCGATAAATAGCCCAATCCAACGTTTCATTATCCCAAACGTGCTAAAAGTTCTTGCAACGATTTGATTTTATTCTCCGCATCAGATAGCTTTTGGCGCTCACGCTCCACTAAATCCCCTTTTGCATTTTGAACGAATTTTTCATTTGCCAATTTTGCCTCAACTGATTTCTTAAAGCCTAGCAAATAGTCCAATTCCTTTTGAGATTCAGCCTTTAAAACCGCCGGATCTTCATCGTTTGCCATCGGAACAAAGAACTGGTCCGACTTCACCACAAAGGTCTGCGCATCTGCAATCGGTTCTGTAATAAAACTAATCGATTCTAAATTGGCCAATTTTAACATGATGGCTTCAACTGCCGCATAGGCCAAAGGTTGTTCTGATTTAATGCAAAGTGGTAAAGCTAATTTTGGTGATAATTGCTTCGAATTACGAATCTCTCGCACCTTCGTTACGACCTCAAACACGACATTAAATTGCGCGACTAAAGCTTCGTCAACTTTGCCCGCTGTAGGGTACTCGGCTGTGCAAATAGTGCCATTTACGCTTCTAGGGGCAATAGATTGCCAGATTTCCTCCGTGATGAATGGCATGTATGGATGCATTAAGCGCATTAGAGAATCAAATAATCCCAATGCCGCCTGCAAGGTGTCTGCGTGAATTGGGCTTTGATAAGCTGGCTTAATGATCTCCAAATACTTACCGCAGAAATCATCCCACACCAAGTTGTAAATACTTAGCAATGCGTCTGAAATACGGAACTTACTGAAGTGGTCTTGAACGTCAATAATCGTTTGGCTTAATTTGGATTCGAACCATGCGGTCGCCAAGGTATGCTCTGGCAATGAAGCTCCAGGAACAACCTCCAAACCTTTTAACAGGCGGAATGCATTCCATATTTTATTCGAGAAGTTTCTTCCTTGCTCACATAATTTGTCATCGAACAACAAGTCATTTCCAGCCGGAGCCGAAAACAATAAACCTGAACGAACTCCATCCGCACCAAAACGCTCAATTAACTCCAAAGGATCAGGTGAATTGCCGAGTGATTTGGACATTTTGCGTCCTTGTTTATCCCGAACAATACCAGTTAAATAGACGTTTTTAAATGGCAATTCATCCCGCCATTCATATCCCGCCATAATCATACGAGCTACCCAGAAGAATAAAATATCGGGTCCCGTAACTAAATCATTGGTCGGGTAGTAGTAATTGATTTCCTCATTATTAGGGTTTTCAATTCCGTCAAATACCGAAATTGGCCATAACCATGATGAAAACCATGTATCCAAAACATCCGGATCTTGCGTCAAATCATCTTCGACCAAAGCGAATAATTGGTATTTATCTCGCGCGATACGCAAAGCTTCTTTTTTGTCTTTGGCCACAATCACTGTGCCATCCTCCATGTAAAACGCAGGGATTTGTTGGCCCCACCACAACTGTCTTGATATACACCAGTCACGCACATTTTCCATCCATGAACGGTACGTATTTTTGAATTTGGCAGGGTGTAATTGAATGTTGTCATTCATGACATTATCCAATGCTGGCTTTGCCAACTCTTCCATTTTCATGAACCATTGCAAGGATAATTTCGGTTCGATGACCGCACCTGTACGCTCGGAAGTCCCTACGGTCGATTTGTATTCGTCCGTTTTGACTAAATAACCTTCTGCGGTTAATTGCTTAAAGATACGTTTACGGGCTTCGAAACGATCAACGCCCACAAATAATACCGCCTTTTCATTTAATGTACCATCGTCATTCAAGATATCGATGACAGGTAATTTGTGTTTCAAGCCTAATTCGTAGTCATTTAAATCATGGGCAGGGGTTACTTTTAGGCAACCTGTTCCAAAATCCAGCGTCACATATTCATCTGGGATGATGCTGATTTCACGATCGATTAATGGAATACGCACCTTTTTTCCATGTAAATGAACATAGCGTTCGTCCGCTGGATTAACGCAAATGGCGGCATCGGCCATGATGGTTTCTGGTCGGGTTGTGGCAATCGTCACAAATCCAGAGCCGTCCACTAAAGGATATTGGATATGGTATAATTTGGCCTGAACATCTTTGTAAATCACTTCCTCGTCCGACAAAGCTGTTTTTCCCTGCGGATCCCAGTTGACCATTCGGACACCACGGTAAATCAAACCCTTGTTGTATAAACGCACAAAGGTGTCTATAACTGCCTCATACAAAGATGGTTCCATCGTAAATCGGGTACGATCCCAGTCACATGAAGCACCTAATTTCTTTAATTGGTCGAGGATTATTCCGCCGTATTTGTCCTTCCATTCGAAGGCATGTTTCAAGAATTCTTCGCGGGTAATGTCTTTTTTCTCAATGCCTTTTTCCTTCAGCATGGCTACGACCTTTGCTTCTGTGGCGATGGAGGCGTGGTCGGTTCCAGGGACCCAACAAGCCTCTTTGCCTTCCATGCGTGCTTTTCTGATTAAAACATCTTGAATCGTATTATTCAACATGTGCCCCATGTGCAACACCCCGGTGACATTGGGTGGCGGAATGACGATGGAATACGCTTCTTTTGCTGGGTTAGGTTTCGAAGCGAAGACCTTATTCTCCAACCAATAAGCGTACCATTTTTGTTCGATTTCCTGGGGGGCGTAATTTTTATCAATCATAAAAGCAATGCGGTCATTTATAGCCTACAAAGATAATTGAATTATGCCAAAGGAGGCGGTCGATTTTTAAAACAATTCCGTGTAATTTTGGGTTAAAATTCAAAAAGTTTCAAATGGGAATTCTCTTGTGGTTGGTTACTTTTATCGGAATGGAAGGCGTCGCGTGGTTGACGCATAAGTACATCATGCATGGTTTTATGTGGCGCTGGCATCAGTCACATCATGTACATCATCATGATCCGGTTGAGAAAAACGATTTATTCTCGGTTGTTTTTGGTATTTCATCTACACTTACGATCATTGCAGGAGCTGAGATTCCTGAGCTTTGGCCCTTGTTTTATATCGGTTTAGGCATTGCGACTTACGGAATCTTCTATTTTATTTTCCACGACATTATCGTGCATCGTCGGATCAAAATTAAATACAAAGCGACGAGTCGGTACATGAAGCGCATTATGAAAGCGCATTATGTGCACCATGAAGTACATACGAAAGAAGGCGCACAGGCTTTTGGTTTCCTGTACGCCCCTAAGAAATTTCAATAAGTTTTATTGAACGAACCCTACGCCAACCGTTGAATTCGAAAATTCATCGATCAAAATAAAGGCCCCATTGGATGGGTTTTTTGCATAGACATCTGCGCTAATCGGTTGTGCCGTACGCAACGCAATGCGCCCAATTTCATTCAGTTTCAAGGAATCTACACCTTCTGTGGCCGTTTGAGCGACAACGTCCAGACGTTCAGTGATTTGGGAAATCTTCGCCTTGGTGATGTTGATACCGTGCTGTAATAAATACGTTTTCCCTGGAGTAAGTGCTTGGTGATCAAGCCAACAAACCTGTGCCGAAAAATCTTTCAATTGCGGTGCAGCGGAATCGTTGGCCAAAACAATCGTATTCCCACGTGAAATATCGATGTCGGTAGATAAAGTAATCACCACCGAATCGCCAGCAATGGCACTCGATAATTTTGTTTCAAATTTTTCGATCGTCGCAATGGTGCTCTCTTGGCCCGTGGGTAATACGCGAATTGCATCGCCTACTTGGAACGTACCAGAACTTATTTTACCTGCGTAACCACGGAAATCGTGGTAGGCTTCGGTCATGGGTCTAACGACAAACTGTACCGGAAAACGAGCTGGCGCATGTGCCAATGTCTCCGCATATTCAAAAGCCTCTAATTCGCCTAATAGCGTATTGCCTGTAAACCAAGGCATGTGTTCTGCTTTGGTCGTGATATTTTGACCGTATAATGATGAGATGGGTAGGAAACTAACTTCTTGTCCTTCGAATGTTGTCTGTGCTACGAGTTCGGTTAAACTGGCTTTTATTTCCTCAAAAGTGGATTCTTGGTATTGAACCAAATCCATTTTGTTGATACAAATAATCACTTTGGGAATGCGCAGCATGGCCGCGATCGACAAGTGGCGTGCCGTTTGTTCGACTAATCCTTGACGCGCGTCCACTAGAATTAAGGAAACTTTGGCATTGGAAGCCCCTGTTACCATGTTTCGGGTATATTCCACGTGCCCCGGGGTGTCGGCAATGATGTATTTACGAGTAGGGGTAGAGAAATAAATATGCGCTACGTCGATGGTGATTCCTTGCTCGCGTTCTGCGATAAGGCCGTCTGTCAATAGCGAAAGGTCTAAGAAATCAAGCCCTTTGCGTTTCGAAGCAGTTTCGAGTGCTTCAATTTTATCTTTGGTAATTGAGTTGGTCTCATATAATAAACGACCGATCAAGGTGCTTTTCCCGTCATCAACAGAACCGGCAGTTGCTATGCGTAATATATCCATTGTCTTTCTTCGCTTGATTAAAAATACCCCTGTTGTTTCCTTTTTTCCATCGCTGCTTCCGAACGTTTATCGTCGATGCGGGCGCCACGTTCCGAAATTTCGGCTGAAAGAATTTCTTCGATGATGACATCGATTTCGGTAGCATCGGAAGCAACCGCTGCGGTGCAGGTCATGTCGCCTACGGTGCGGAATCGAACTGTCGCTTCAAATGGAATCTCGTCTGCTTCTTTATTAAGGTGTTCGGAATCAGCCCAAAGCATGCCGTCACGCTCAATTACTTGACGTTTGTGCGAAAAATAGATGGATGGAATTTCCATTTTTTCTTCCTTGATGTAGTTCCAAACATCTAATTCAGTCCAGTTGGAGATCGGGAAAACGCGCACATTTTCACCTACGGCAATGCGGCCATTCAACATGTCAAATAATTCGGGGCGTTGGCGTTTCGCATCCCATTGTCCGAAGTCGTCGCGAACTGAGAAGATCCGTTCTTTGGCGCGAGCTTTTTCTTCATCACGGCGTGCGCCGCCAATACATGCATCAAACTTAAATTCTTCAATCGTATCTAACAGCGTTACGGTTTGCAAGACATTTCGCGAGGCATATTTGCCTGTTTCTTCTTTGGCTTTCCCTTGGTCGATCGAATCTTGCACATAACGTACAATTAATTCGGCCCCAGTTTCTTTGGCTAACCAATCGCGAAATTCGATTGTTTCTGGAAAGTTGTGGCCTGTGTCAATGTGCACGAGCGGGAATGGAATTTTACCTGGAAAGAATGCCTTTTGGGCTAAACGAACCAGCGTAATGGAATCTTTTCCACCTGAAAAAAGCAAGGCAGGGCGTTCAAATTGTGCCGCAACCTCACGCATAATGTATATGGACTCATCTTCAAGCTGACGCGGGAAATGGCCGATTTTATCTTGGTACGTATTCATAAACAACTATTAGGCGTGTAAACCACATTCTTTTTGTGAATTCTCCCACCACCAGCGACCTGCGCGGGGATGTTCACCTTCACTGATCGCACGCGTGCATGGCGCACATCCGATCGATACAAACCCTTTTTTATGTAGTGGGTTTTGGGGTATTTTATGTTCAGTTAAGTATTTTTCAAGGGTTTCAAAAGACCAATCAATCAGTGGATTGATTTTATATAGGTTCTTCTGCGCATCCCACTCAATCATGGGCATGTCCGCCCGATTCTCTGATTGTTCGGCGCGCAACCCAGTAATCCACACATCTGCACCTTGAAGTGCTCGGTTTAAAGGTTCAATTTTGCGTATGAAACAACATTCCTTCCGGTTTTCGACCGATGCGTAGAAAGAGTTAAACCCTTTTTTAGCTACGAGTTCTTCCACGGCAGCTGTTTGCGGGAAAAAGGTGGTCAGGTTGAATCCTAATTTTTTGACTGTTAGGTCGATGAGTTCATAGGACTCTTGAAATTGCCGACCGGTATCTAACGTAAAAATTTCTATGGCTAATTTTTGCGAAGCGATGGCGTAAGTAATCGCTTGGTCTTCTTGTCCAAATGAGGTAGAAAATACCAATTTTTTACCTTGAAAAAGAAGCGCGATTTGGGCAAGTCTTTCGTCAAGAGATAAAGGAAGAAGTGATTTTTCGAAATTTTCCGGGATCATTTACTAAAATTTTGACAAAGATATACAAAGTCTATTGAATTGCTATACTAAGTAAAATAAAATGTGAATGTTTTAAAACTTTGTTAAATTGAAATGAGTTTTACTACCATGCGCACAGGGAATGAAATTTTGTTGGATGAAGTGTCTGGAGAAGATGCAGATCTATTTTTGGATTTGCGCAATCTGAAGCATTTGGTTCGCCATGGAGAGGGGCAGCGGTTGGAGTTTAAGATGAAGGTAAAGTTCCCAGAAAAGATTATCAAAGAGTTGGTTGCTTTTGCGAATTCAGATGGCGGTCATTTATTTGTGGGCGTATCTGATGAAGGCCACATTGAAGGTTCTAAGTTTGTGGAGGAAGATCAGTTCTTGTTGGAAAAAGCAATAAATACCTACTGTTTTCCTGCATTCACTTATAATGTATACCGGATTCCCTTGGAGAATGGACGTTCCGTCCTGGTGTATCACGTCTTTGAAAGTGTAGATAAACCACATTTTGTGCAGTTGGAATCAGACCCAAATCCAGTTTGCTATGTGCGGGTCAAGGATAGGACGGTGAAAGCAAGTAAAGAAATGAAGCAAATTTTGCGTCGTGAGCATGATCCGGGATTAACGTTTGCTTATGGAGATTCCGAGAAATGGTTAATGGAATATTTACGTGAAAATGAGGTGATTACATTAGCTGAATTTGCCTTAAAATCGGGTTTGCCTTTGTGGCTAGCGTCGCGTAAATTAGTCTTACTTGTGCTGGGGCGTGTCTTACGGATTGAGCCGGGAGAACAACATGATATGTATTATTTACGATGAAAAAAGGTTGGTTAGTCGTTTCAATTTTAGCGTTTTCCTGTTCGAAAGAGGCTACGGATCCGGGTGTTACGCCAGCACCTCAATCTAAGGTAATTGCGTCGTTTGATGCCCTGCAAGATAAATTTTTAACGCCAAGTTGTGCGACATCTGGATGCCATTTTTCGGAGAAAGACGCCAGCTTTGCTCAGCATAAGCTCATCTTGGTTAAAGGGAAAGCGTATGCAAATTTAGTAGGCGTGCCCTCTGTCAATGCGGCGGCCTTGGCTCGGTCTATTCCGCGTGTTAAGAAATTTGCTTCGAACGAAAGTTTATTTTTTCACAAGTTAAATTGGGATTTGGCGCATCATGGTTTAGTTAATTATGGCGCTCCCATGCCGTTGGGTGGAAAGCCAATCAGTAAAGGCCAGCTCTCATTTGTTCAAAAATGGATTGATGCAGGTGCACCATTGGCAGGTGAGGTGGCGGATCCTACCTTGTTAGATGATCAAACACCTAGTTTTGTGGAGGATGCAAATTTCATACCCTTGCCTTCTCCAGCAGAGGAAGGTAAAGCGGGCGTCCAGTTAAAGGTTGAGCGCTTTGTTGTCCCTCCAAATTTTGAGCGCGAACTATTTGTTCGCAGACCCTTGAATAACGCCGCACCCGTGTATGTATCCCGGATTAAATTAAAGTCGCGGTCGAATAGCCACCACATGGTTATTTATGATTTTAGAAATAAATCAGTGCTCCCTAAAGAAGATGAGATTCGCGATTTAAGAAATTTAGACAACTCTCTAAATATATTGACATTTTTGCAAATGTCGAATCATATTTTTTTAGGCGGAGGTACGGATCCAAATTCAGATTACACGTTCCCTGCAGGTATGGCGCTTCAATTGCCCGCCAATGCTTCGGTGGATTTGAACCCACATTATTTTAATCGAACGAAGGAGCCACTTTATGGGGAAAATTATGTGAATCTATACACGGTCCCTGCGGATCAAGTCAAAAAAGTAGTTCAAATGATTGATTTTGGTGTAACTAATTTTACGCTTCCGGCTAAGCAGACGACTACGATAACGCGCGATTTTAAATTTGACAAAGATGTTGTGGTTGTTTCCCTTACATCTCATTTTCACGCAAAGGGTAAGTTGTTTCAAATACGTATAAAAGGTGGAGCTCGAAACGGTGAGATTATTTACGAAAACACCGATTGGGAGCATCCTAAAGTAATTAACTACGAAGTCCCCATCAATCTACAAGCCGGTGAAGGCTTAACTTCCGTTGTTACGTATGTCAATGATACAGCGAAAGACATCAACTTTGGTCTCACGTCAGAAGACGAAATGAATATCATTTTCGGGTATTACTATACGCGCTAAACTCCATGCCATCAGGCTTTTGATTAAAAATTTTTGATCCTTATTTGATATCAAAAACATTGAACTATATTTGCCTCCACTTCTTGAAATATTTCAAGAAAATGGTATGAAATAGTACAATTTTGGGCATTTTTTGCACTCTTACGTTAAAGCATTTTTATTTGAAAATACGTTTACTACCCTTTTAGTTAAATGGAACACAAACACAAGAATAAAATGACGGCTGCCGGCCTTTTGGTAGCCATGGGTATCATTTATGGGGATATCGGAACATCTCCGCTCTACGTAATGCAGGCCATCATTGGCGACAACCCAATCAATGAGTTAACGGTCTTAGGTGGTTTATCTTGTATCTTCTGGACATTGACTTTGCAGACTACATTGAAATATGTAATCTTAATCTTGCGCGCAGACAACAAGGGTGAAGGTGGAATATTTGCACTTTTCGCATTGGTTCGTCGGCATGCCAAATGGTTAACCTTACCTGCCATCATCGGAGGGGCCACGCTTTTAGCCGATGGTATCATTACGCCTCCTATTTCGGTTTCTTCAGCGGTGGAAGGTCTTCGCATGTTGCATCATGCGGATGGAACGCCATTTGTGACGGATACGGTACCTATTGTGATCGTTATTTTAACGGGTCTATTTCTTTTTCAAATCTTGGGAACGAAGGTCGTGGGTAAGTTTTTCGGTCCGGTTATGTTGGCTTGGTTCGGAATGTTAGCTTTTACCGGTATACTCGGTATCGAAAATGATTGGTCTATTTTACGGGCTATCAATCCAACATATGCTTGGGAGTTATTGACGACGCATCAGTCCGGAACGGCGGGTTTCTGGAGTTTAGGAGCTGTATTTTTGTGTACCACAGGAGCAGAAGCACTCTATTCTGATTTAGGGCATTGCGGTCGGGACAATATTCGTGTTTCGTGGATGTTTGTTAAGGTCGCTTTGTTACTTCAATATTTTGGACAAGGAGCTTGGTTATTGTCACATAATGGAACTTTATTGGGGGTTAAAAAGCCAATATTTGAATTGTTGAAATCAGAATTAGGGGTTCAATTTTTATTCTCCGGAATCATGTTGGCCACTGCCGCCGCCGTGATTGCATCGCAGGCTTTGATTTCAGGTTCATTTACATTGATTTCAGAAGCTATCCGTTTGAACTTCTGGCCACGTGTTCGTTTGATTTATCCATCAGACCAAAAAGGTCAATTGTACGTTCCTTCCATAAATTTATTGCTTTGGATGGGTTGCGTAGGCGTTGTTTTGTGGTTCCGTGAATCGGCAAATATGGAAGCGGCCTATGGTTTGGCCATTACGATGACGATGTTAATGACTACTTCTCTGATGGCATATTACCTGCATATCAAGAAAGTTGACATGTGGTGGATCTTATTATTTTTAGTGGTTTATGTTTCATTAGAAGGTGCTTTCTTAGTTGCAAATCTCCAAAAGTTCTGGCATGGTGGTTATGTTTCATTATTTATTGCCGGAGTAATCATCCTACTTATGTGGGTTTGGTTCCGTGCAACACGTATTAAGAAAAAATTAACCGAATATGAGAAGTTGGCCGACTACATCGAGCCGCTCAAAGAATTAAGTAAGGATGAAACAATTCCTAAATACGCAACTCACTTGGTCTTTATGTCCAATGCCGCGCGGGTGACGGATATTGAATCGAAGATTATCTATTCGATTTTTCAACGCCGACCGAAGAAAGCGGATATCTACTGGTTTGTTCATGTGGATACGATGGATGATCCGTATACCATGGATTATAAAGTGACGGTGATTGAGCGTGACGATATTATTAAGGTGAATTTCAAATTAGGTTTCCGTGTGGAACAACGCATTAACTTATACTTCCGTAAGGTTGTTGAGGAGATGGTTGCCCGAGGAGAAGTGGATATTACGTCACGTTATAAATCATTAAATGAGCAAAATGTGATTGGTGATTTCCGATTTGTTGTCCTAGAGAAATTCTTGTCTTATGATAACGAGATGCCATTTATGGATCGTTTGGTTATGAAAGCTCACTTCTTTGTGAAGCAGTTTACGCATTCGGAGGATAAGTATTTTGGTTTAGATAGTGATGCGGTGAAATTGGAAAAGGTACCTTTGATTATAAAGCCGATTACCAAGTGTAATCTTAAACGCATCGACTAGTATGGCGACGATATTTACCAAAATTGTGAATCGAGAAATTCCGTGTCATTTGATCGCGGAGGATGATCGTTTTATGGCATTTTTAGACGTGATGCCCTTAGTCGAAGGACATGTGTTGGTTATTCCCAAGCAGGAGGTAGATTATATCTTTGATTTGGAGCCTGAATTGCTTGGAGACTTGATGAAATTTGCGCAAAAAGTTGCACCAGCTATCAAAAAGGCGATTCCATGTAAACGGGTAGGTGTGGCTGTTATTGGCCTAGAAGTCCCACATGCGCATGTGCATTTGGTGCCGATGAATCGTATGTTGGACATTAATTTTTCGCAAGAAAAGTTGAAACCTTCGCAAGAATCTTTGGCATCAACGGCGGCATTAATTAAGTCCTTCTTACTTTAAGAATCCTTTTAACTTATTCATTTCCACCTGTGGATTTGCCTTCTCATACACGATGTTGTAGACAGCCTCGATGATGGGAAGGTGAATTTGGTGCTGACGGGAAATCGAATAAATACTGCGAACGGCATAATACCCTTCTGCGATCATGTTCATTTCAATCTGCGCAGATTTAACGGAATATCCTTTACCTATCATGTTTCCAAACGTACGGTTACGGGAAAATTGGGAATAAGCCGTCACTAATAAGTCCCCAAGATATCCAGAGCTATTTAAGTCGCGTTTAGCTTCGGGGTAGACCACATCTAAGAAAATCTTAATTTCTTGCATGGCGTTACTGACAAGTACCGCTTGAAAGTTGTCGCCAAATCCCAAGCCACGGGTAATTCCGCAAGCGATCGCAATGATGTTTTTGATAACCGCGCAATATTCAACGCCATAGAGATCTTCGATGGCATGAGCTTGCAAAAATCGACTGTTCAGTAAATTCGAAAAGGATTGCGCAACTGCCAAAGAAGGCGATGCAATAGTCAAATACGACTGTTTTTCGAGTGCGACCTCCTCAGCGTGACATGGGCCGGCAATGACACAGGTTTGGCTGATGGGCACATTAAATGCTTTTTCCATCCAGTCTGTGACCAACAAATTTTCTTCTGGAATCATGCCCTTAATTGCGGACACAATTTTCTTTCCTTCGAAGTGTTTTTGGTTTAAATCTTTTAAGGTGGCTGGAATAAATGCAGCGGGTACAGCTAGAATGATATATTCAACACCGGCTAAGGCGTCAGACATTTTACTGTATGTTTTTACTTTGCGGGGATTGATGGCTACATCTGTGAGGTAGCTTGGGTTGTGGTTGTATTTTCGGATAAAGTCAACGTCTGATTTCCGACGGATCCACCACTTAATTTTGACCTGGTTTTCAGATAAAATTTTTACAAGTGCTGTTGCCCAACTACCTCCTCCGATTACAGCTATTTGTGTAGGGATCTTCTTTTTTAATTCTTCTAATTGACTCATGGCCGTAAAATTACCTATTAAATTAAAAATTAGCTGAAACAATCAGAAAATTTGCCAAATTTGTTTTCCGCATTGGAATGCCCTTGCGTAAATCTAAACCTATGAAAAAACTATTGATACTCCTATTCTTGGGAGCTAACTCGTTTGCTTTTGCACAAAAAACTGCTCAACCCCTTCCGGAACATCCGAGGCCTGATTTAATGCGGTCACAGTGGTTGAATCTAAATGGGTCATGGGATTTCACCTTTGATTCTACCCTCGTTATTCCATCCAAATTTGCTAATAAAATTCAGGTTCCTTTTCCTTGGGGATCGAAGCTTTCTGGCGTGAAGGACGAAGCGGATGTGGCGTGGTATCACCGGACATTTCAGGTACCTGCCGTGTGGGGTTCCAAGCGCGTGTTTTTGAATATTGGTGCTTCCGATTGGCATACGTCTGTGTATGTAAATGGCAAATTTGTTGGCGAGCATAAAGGGGGATATACTCCGTTTGATTTTGACGTCACTTCATTTTTGAAAGCAGGGATTCAATCAGTCGATATTCGCGTGGATGATAAGCGGCGGATGTTTACCTTATATGGGAAGCAGGGGTATGGAAATGCGCGGGGGCTTTGGCAGACGGTTTATTTGGATGCACGGGGATCGGATTACATTGACCATTATGCGGTGTACCCGGATATTGACAAGGGTTCTGTTCGGATCAAAACCTATTTAGGGGGTGTGGCGTCAAAAGATGCCGTTTTACAAGTTAGACTTGCCAATGGGCAGTCGGCAAGCATGCCTGTGAAGAAAGGTGCAGCTGTTGCGGAGCTTACGTTGAAATTGGCAAAACCACGTTTATGGTCACTAGAAGATCCATATTTATATGATTTGTCGCTGCGTTTGGGGGATGATCAGGTGAAAGGATATTTCGGATTTCGGAAGATTTCGGTGACGCCTTTGCCGGGTTCTAAGATTCCTTACATTGCCTTAAACAATAAGCCGGTGTATTTGCAATTGGCGCTTGACCAAAGCTATCATGCTGATGGATTTTATACGTTTCCTTCGGATGCATTTATGAAAGATGAAATCATTCGCAGCAAGCGAATCGGGTTAAATGGGATTCGAACGCACATCAAGGTGGACATCCCACGCAAGTTATATTGGGCAGATAAGTTGGGTTTATTGGTGATGTCGGACGTTCCTAATTCCTGGGGTGAGCCGGATGCCGATATGCGTCGGGAGACAGAATATACCTTGCATGAGATGTTGAAGCGCGACTTTAATCATCCGGCGATTTTTTCTTGGATAACGTTTAATGAGACTTGGGGTTTGTTTACTCGGGTCGACAAGAAATCTGTTTATACCCCGGAAACCCAAAAGTGGGTGGCTTCAGTTTATCGTTTGGCAAAATCCTTAGATCCGACACGCCTAGTGGAAGATAATTCGATTTGTTGTGGTCGGGGGCATACGGAGACGGATATTCATTCATGGCATGCGTATCAGGCGGGTTATGAGTGGGATCAAGTCATGGATGATCAATCTAAAAATGTATTTCCGGGGAGTCAGTGGAATTTTGAAAAAGGCTATGTGCAAGGGGCACAGCCGATGATCAATTCGGAGTTTGGGAATGTGTGGGGATATCAGGGAAGTACGGGTGATGTGGATTATACCTTTGATTATCATAAGGCGATGAATTCGTTTCGGAATCATCCGAAGATGGCTGGTTGGCTTTATACGGAACATCATGATGTGATTAATGAGTGGAATGGCTATTATAAATTTGATCGGACGGAGAAGGAAACAGGGTTGGGGGCAATTGTGCCGGGGATGACATTGAAGGATTTGCATGGGCCGTTTTATGTTTCGACGGGTCAGGAAATAACTTGGGCTGGAAAGGCTGGTCAAACCATTAAGATTCCGCTTCATCTGTCTTCTATGACGGATTTATCAGGGGGCCTGCGTTTGAAAATTTCGTTCGCTGGCGTGACGGCATGGGGAGAAAAGCAAACGCATTGGACGAAGGAGATGCCTCTAAAGTTTACTCCTTGGGATGTTCGGGCGTTGGATTCTCTTTTAGTTGTTTTGCCAAAAGATAAATCAGTCAATACGCTCAGCTTCATTTTGATGGATGCTTCGGGTAAAGTGTTACATCGGAATTTTGGTCATATTATCGTGGAGGAAGGAAATGTAAAGCCGTCGAATCCCAAAATGGAATTAGTATCTGTTCCTGTGGAGCGTTATAGTGCTTCGCAATGGCCGGAAAAGCAATGGACAGGAGTTTTGGGCCAAAAGGTTAACGGGGCCGGGGTTGGTTATTTTGAATATGAATTCCCGATATCGGGAAGTGATATTGCGGAGGTTCGATTTATGGTGGAGGCTTCCTCTAAGCCGATTTTAGGAAAGGATCGACCTGATGGCGGTAAAATGGATGGAGATTATATGTTGGGCAAAGGCACCTTTGATCCCAGTGTTAATCCGAATGCATATCCGCAGACGGATGTGTATCCATCTTCTTCCTCGATGCGTGTTTCGGCTAATGGAGTTGTTGCGTTAGAGACGGTTTTAGCGGATGATCCTGCTGATCACCAGGGAGTGCTTTCGTGGCATTATCAGGCGCGGAATAAAAAATTAGATGAAGCGGGAACCTATGGGTATTTCGTTCAGGGTGTGATTCCTCCAGCTGCTTGGCAAGCAGCTTTGAAAGCGGGGAAATTAGTGCTTCGATTGGAGTCTACGCGTGGAGGTTTGGCGCTATATGGTGATCAAGCTGGACGCTATGTAACGGATCCGAGTATTTTGATTTTACGCAAGTAAAAATATCAGTTACTTGAAGTTTTTCCCCCTTACCTTTGCCAAACCTTGGAGGATTGGCAAAGGTAGGCTAAACACCAAATTGTTGGAGGTGGTGATCCAAGTGTTTGTACAATAGATTATTCCATTCGGTCGCAGTGAGTTTCCCTAAACTTAACGAAGGAGTTCTAGCTAATTTTTCGGAGCCCATTTCATGAATGGTTTTGATTAAGTCTTTTAATCTTTCCTTTTCTATAGCTACATCATATTGCTCTGTTCGAATAAAGCTCGGAGCGGTAGGTAAATTTTGTTTGTACGGAACTTCATTGACCATGGATTTTTTGAGAAATAAATTCAAAATAATGCGCATCAGCAAAGGTGGTTGGAGCGTATTTAATCCCAAAATTTGCTCATATGGAACGGCACAATGTGAAAGCATTTGGCCAACAGTCATTTTGCCCCAAAGCCCTTGACTTTGAGCATTCAGTTGGTCTATTCTGCGAAACAATTCCTCAGTTGTAGATGAAAGATAAATGGATGGATAGGCCATAAAATTATCAATTAGTTGAACTATATTCCTCCTACCTTTGCCAAACCTTGGAGGATTGGCAAAGGTAAGGGGTTAATTATTTTTCCAGTTTTTCACATGAAATAACTCCGATTTTTTCGCTCCAGTTTCCGTGAATTTTGCTTGTTTCAAGACAATATCCCGCGCCTCAATTACACGATACCCTTGGACACTTTCAATATCTAAATTGCTAAGTTGAATATGGTGAATGGGCATTTCGGGTAGGCCGCGAATCAACAATCCAGTTTCGGCTCCTTTGGCAACTACATTTTCAACGAAAATATGTCTAAACTGTGGCGTTCCTTCATTGACAGGTAACAATTCAATTTTAGGAGTCTCACCTCCATCGCCAAAAGTAGCCACCGGATCTTTTCCTTGATAATACATGTCAAATAGAATCGCCTCGCCAGCTATATTTTTCATTGAAATATCACGAATAAACACGTTTTCTACGACACCGCCCCGTCCGCGTGCTGTCTTAAATCGTAATCCCACATCCGTTCCTAAAAACTGACAATTCCTTACATACAAGTCATGCACACCTCCCGACATCTCACTTCCGACCACCACTCCACCATGACCATGAAAAACAACACAATTCTCAATCATGATATGCGCACTTGGCCGACCGCGTTTACGGCCTTCTGCATCTTTGCCAGATTTCAGACAAATTCCATCATCACCCACATCGAAACGTGAATTACGCACCGTCACATATTCACAGGATTCGATATCAATTCCATCGCCATTCTGTGCATACCACGGGTTTTTTACTGAGATATTTTCAACGGTTACATGCTTGCAAAGCAGTGGGTGAATATTCCAAGCTGGTGAATTTTGAAACGCTACACCTTCCAATAACACTTGTTCACATTCCCGTAAACTGATCATATTTGGCCGGACAAATTCCTTAATTTCCTCCGTATTTGCCTCCGTAAACCCTGCCGCGACGACACCTGGGCGATCCATCGTAGACGCTTTTAGCGCCCCAGCCGTTGGGTACCAGGTTTCTTTTTTCGAATCCAATACTCCTCCCGAACGAACCAAATTATCCCATTCTCCCGCTGTCATTTTCCCTTTCTTGACCGGTCTCCACGCTTCCCCCGCACCATCAATAATTCCCTGACCCGTTATGGCAATATTCCGAGCACCCAAAGCTGAAATAGGAGATTGAGCCCTGATTGCATCTACACCCTCCCAATTTGTGCGCACTAACGGGTAATCTTTTGGATTATCACTAAACTGCAAAACAGCACCTTGCGCCAAATGCAAATTCACATTCGATAAGATTGTGATCGGACCACTGATCCAGAATCCGGCAGGAATTAAGACAACCCCACCGCCTTGTTGGTTTGAAGTTTGAATCGCTTGTTGGATCGCACCCGTATTCAACACCCCTACCGCGCGCTTAGCGCCATATTGCACGATATTAAATGTATCTCTTTTAAATGCTGTCGTTGCCACGGCAGGTAATTCGAATTCATATTTTTCGCTGAAAGCTGATTTACGTAAGAAGCTTTTCAAATGCGCTGTTGAATTGGCTAAAGCCTCTGCCACCAGATTTGCCATGCGCGTCGCACCATAGGGCGAGAAATGTGTATCATCCGCCACTCCTTTCATGAATTTCTTAAATATGCCTACCGGATAATGCAAGAATATTTTTTTCGCGCCTTCAGGCCCCTCTTGCTGGATAATCAATTTGCTCGCCTTCTCTACATCAATCAACATCACTTTTTCCTGCGCCGCTACTTCGCGAATAACTGCCGGATAATCAGCATGTTGATCGACAAAAACACCGGTTGAATCAAACTTGCGTCGTTGCGTTGGCGTTAATAAAATTGGAGTAGCACCTGATGCGCGCGTCTCCTTCACATAGCGAATCAGATTGGCACGAAAATCTGTCTGAGCTGGGGCATACCGAGATGTATCACTTACTTTGGCATCATTATGGCCAAACTGAATGAACACATAATCTCCTTTTTTTAATTGAGCTTGTACTTTCGACCAGCGACCTTCGCGTCGGAAGCTTTTGGTGCTCCGACCGTTAAACGCATGATTTTGCACCTCCACAGCCTCATTAAATAATTTCGCAAATGGCATACCCCAGCCAGTCTCGGGAAAGTCCGCAGGAATCTTATCGGCCATCGTGGAATCGCCAATCAAAAATACCCGCAAAGGCTCAGAAGCATTGAAACTGAAAAGTAAAAAGGTGCTGATGATCAGCGCGAAACGAAATCTCATAAGGTCTTAATTTGACCTTAAAAGCAATGTAAATGGCTTTTTTACTGATGATTTAGCGATTAATTGCCACCGAACTCAAGATTGTTTGAATGATTTGTAAACTCGTGATGTTATCCGCCTCTGCCTCGTAAGTCAAAATAATCCGGTGATTTAACACATCCGGCGTCATTTCCTTGATGTCTTCTGGCAATACATAATCACGTCCTGCGAGGTAGGCCATCACTTTAGCAGCTAAGTTTAAATGAATACTCGCACGCGGCGAAGCGCCAAATTGAATGTAATCTGCCTCTTTCGTTAGCCCATAATCCGCCGGATTTCGCGTCGCGAAAATCAACTCAATGATGTATTTTTCCAAGGTCTCCGAAATCGTAATTTGATTGATCTCTTTTCGAATTGCCTGAATATCTGATAGCGTTAAAATCGCCTTGGGCTCATACTGGAAATCCATGTTAGACATCTTCCGCATCACCTCCAGTTCCTGTTCCTTATCCAAATAATTAAGGAAAACCTTCATCATAAAGCGGTCAACTTGTGCTTCAGGCAAAGGGAAAGTTCCTTCTTGCTCCACGGGGTTTTGGGTAGCTAGAACCAGAAAGGGCTTGTCTAACAGGTAAGTAGTTTCACCAATCGTAACCTGCTTTTCAGCCATGGCTTCTAATAAGGCCGACTGCACTTTTGCGGGTGCCCGGTTTATTTCATCCGCTAAAATAATCTGAGCGAAAATAGGCCCCTTTTTTACTTCAAACTCATTTTTTAGCGGATTGTAAATCATCGTACCCACTAAATCTGATGGTAGTAAATCTGGCGTAAATTGAATTCGCTGAAAATGTAAATCTAATATTTTAGCTAATGTATTGATTGTTAACGTTTTGGCTAGACCAGGGACACCTTCTAAGAGTACGTGTCCACCCGTAAATAGACCCACAAGGAGGCGGTTTATGAGGCGTTCCTGCCCAACAACCACTTTACCCATTTCGTCAATAACCGCTTGAATTTTTTCTCTTGGTGTCATGTTGCCATTCGTTTAAACGCTCAATCTTTGCCTAAATCATTTATTGCCAGGCTCATTTTCACGTGCAAAAATACGCAAAAGTGTTCATAAGTGGTCCTGCTTAATCTGCAGACCTTATTGTAGCTTCTTGTACCGAATTCGTTTCGGAGCCACGTCCCCTAATCGTTTTTTCCGAGCCTCCTCATATTCTGAATAGTTACCCTCAAAATACGTCACCTGAGAATCTCCCTCAAATGCCAAAATATGCGTTGCAATACGGTCTAAGAACCATCTATCGTGGGAAATAACCACCGCACAACCCGCAAAATTCTCTAAACCTTCCTCTAATGCACGAAGTGTATTTACATCCAAATCATTGGTTGGCTCATCCAGCAACAACACATTCGCACCCTCTTTTAACATCATCGCCAAATGTACCCGGTTGCGTTCGCCACCAGATAAATTGCCAATTTTCTTTTCTTGATCCGCCCCATTGAAATTAAACTTACTCACATAGGCACGGGCATTTGATTGTTTGCCACCCAGCATGATCCAATCATTACCGTCGGCAATCGTTTCATACACCGATTTCTCAGCGATCAGCTGATTATGCTCCTGATCTACGTAAGCTAATTTCACTGTTTCACCTACCTCAAAACTTCCAGAATCAGGCTGCAACTGACCCGTAATCAATTTGAACATCGTTGTTTTACCCGCACCGTTTGGTCCAATAATTCCCACAATGCCTGCCGGAGGTAGTGTAAAACTCACATTTTCGTACAATAATTTATCTCCAAAGGACTTGGAAACCCCTTGTACTTCAATAACCTTATTTCCTAAACGAGGACCTGCTGGAATGAACAATTCCAATTTATCTTCTTTCTGGCGATTCTCTTCCGAGAGCAATTTTTCATAAGCTCCGATACGCGCTTTTGATTTCGCTTGACGGGCTTTTGGTGCCATACGAACCCACTCCAACTCGCGTTGTAGGGTTTTTTGTCGGCGAGATTCTGTCTTTTCTTCTTGTGCCAACCGGTTTTGTTTCTGCTCTAACCACGAAGAATAATTCCCTTTCCATGGAATTCCTTCGCCGCGATCTAATTCCAAAATCCAACCAGCCACATTATCCAAGAAGTATCTATCGTGGGTTACTGCAATAACGGTTCCTTTGTATTGACGTAAATGTTGCTCCAACCAGTCAACGGATTCTGCATCCAAGTGGTTAGTAGGCTCATCCAACAACAAGACATCAGGCTCTTGAAGTAGCAATCTGCAAAGTGCCACACGGCGTTTTTCTCCACCAGATAGTGTGCTGACCAAAGCGTCTGGATCTGGACAACGCAACGCGTCCATGGCTTTTTCCAAACGTGTATCCAATTCCCACGCATTGCTGTGGTCAAGTTTTTCTTGAACTTCTCCTTGACGCGCTAATAACTTATCAAAGTCGGCATCAGGATCCGCAAACGCTTCGTTAATCTCATCAAACTCCTTTAATAGGTTTTTAATTTCAACTACGGCCTCTTCAACAACCTCGAGAACAGTTTTATTCGGATCTAATTGGGGCTCTTGCTCAAGCAATCCTACCGTGTAACCTGGAGACCAGACTACGTCACCTGTAAATGATTTATCTAATCCGGCAATGATGCGCAAAAGGGTTGATTTACCGGAACCATTAAGTCCAAGAACCCCGATTTTTGCACCGTAAAAAAAGGATAAATATATATTTTTAATGATCGTTTTCTGTGGAGGAATCACTTTGGAAACGCGCTCCATTGAAAATATAATCGTTTCGTTACTCATAAGGTCAATCGTGTTAGTTTGATTTGAACCTGCAAAGAATGTTATTTTTATGTAATTTTTTGAGTTTCTACGGATGATTTCTTGATTTATTTATAATTTTTTAGATAAATTGAGGCTGGATTTAATGAGCCAAAGCGTTTGCTTGAAGCTCTTTTATAAGATTTGACATGAGCCACACCGTTAAAAATGAGTTTGGATTTTGCCAGGACGGCAAAGTTTTTCTAAATGCCTATTTGGATTTCCCTTTGCGTGAAATCGGTTTTGTTCGCGATACCGAACAAGAAGCACTAAATTATTTCGCCAGACGGTTCGAATTAGCCAAATCTAAGGTTGATCAATTAGCCCAAGAGGTGGAAGAAGTCCAAAATAAAGGATCCTACCTTACCAAGGTTGTTCAGATGAAAGCCTACTTGGCTACCTTCGATGGCCTAGGCGATTTTATTCCCCTGCTTACCAAGTTAGACGAACTCGAGGAATTTCTTCGTGGACTTATCCAAAACAATCAAATCAAGAATCTTGAAATCAAACGTGCCCTCATTGAGGATGCTCAAGTCATTGCAAACCAAGAGGATGTAATTTCGGCGACCGATGAGCTGATGGAATTGAAAGCCAAATGGGTGAAGACAGGTCCGGTGGACAAACAATTCCAAGATGCCCTTTCAGATTCATTTCAAGAAATTATGGAACAGTTCTTTTTACGTAGAAGAGCGTTTTTTGAAGATAAAAACAGACAAATCGACGAGAAAATCCTCACGTTACAAGGATACATCGATGCCGTACATCAATACCGCAAGTCAGACGACCTAGACGCAGCCATTATCAAAGTCAAAGAATTGCAAAAAGAATGGAAATTGGTCATTGGTCTTCCACCGAAAAAGCAATCCATGCTTTGGAAGAATTTCAAGAAAGCCAATGACATGTTTTTCGAAAAGTATAATCGCATTAACGGCATTGAATACAAGCCTCGTGTCGATCCACGCATTCAAGAACTAGTCGCAATGACTGGAGAATTAGAATTGAAGTTGGGCGATCAAGTGAATATGCCGGCTACTGCCGACTTAGCTAAGGCCTACCTCATAAAATGGAAAGAGGTTACTGCGCAAGTGAAAACGATAGATCGCAGTATGGCTGAACGTTTCCGTAATGCGTGCGATAAGATTTTTGAAATGAACTATTTGTTGCGCGTGATTTCGTATCGCCATCCAGCCTTAAATGATAAGCCTCGGATCGAGCAGTTGAAAATCATGATTAATCAGATGGATTACATGACGAAGAAGGAGCGAGGTGAACTTGAAGATTTTATGGCGCAAGCGGAACGCGATCGTTTGATGGATGATAAACCTACGCAGAGCAAAATCAATACGCAAAAACGTAAGATTAGCATGAAGGAGCTTTTGCTCACAGGTTTTAAAGCCGAGCTAGATCAATTGCTAAACGCGTAACATCCCGATTTCTTGGCCCAATTTTGGCATATCCAACCCATCAAATGTCCCTGAAGACATCATAAGCAGGTTGGCATCTCCCCACGTTTCCGCTAACAAGGCATTGCGTAAGGTTTCCGCATCACGGATAACACGCAAACTAGGATGCTTGAAATACGTTTGAACGACGTCTTCTTCGATACGGTCCATGCGTTTGATTTCGCGCGCATGTTCACTTAAGTAAATGATCGCCTCATCTGCCAAATCCAAGGTGCCCGCATATTGTGGTAAAAAGGCCGGATTTAAGCTGCTAAAAGTATGTAATTCCAAATAAGCCACTAATTTTCGAGACGGGAATTGATTTTTTAATGCCTCTGTGGTCGCTTTTACTTTCGATGGAGCGTGCGCAAAATCTTTATAAAATAATCCGTTTTCTGCGGATGCAACTAACTCCAATCGTTTTGCTGCCCCTTTGAAACTTTGAATGGCCTCATAAAAAGCTGTAGTCGAAACGCCTATTTGCTCGCAAATCAATCGGGCGCCATTTAAATTCTTCAATGTATGTTCGCCAAAAACCTGAATTGGATATGATTTGCCATCTTTTCCAATCAAAATCGTTTGGCCATCTTGAATAGTCGATGGATGAGCCTGATAACCTTGCTTCGCGGCATGTTCCGGACAGCTTTCCGTTAGGTCTGCCAGCACGTGGTCCGTCTCGTCAAAAAACAAAGAACCTGCTTTGGGTAATTCTTGAATTAATTGTTTGAATGAATCTGTATACGATTCAAACGTTGGATATACATTAATATGATCCCAAGCGATGCCTGAGATTAAACAAATATGCGGTTGGTATAATAAAAATTTAGCTTGTCGGTCGATCGGAGAAGCTAAGTATTCGTCACCTTCAATGACGATGATCGGAGCATCTGAAAGCGAGGCCATCAGGTCGAATCCTTCGATCCGCGCGCCTACTAAATAGTCAAATGGTTTGTTAAGTGTTTTTAAAACATGTAAAATCATGGAAGTAATACTGGTCTTTCCATGACTTCCTGCAATTACAATACGCTGCTTGTTTTTACTTTGTTCGTATAAAAATGAAGGATAGGATTCAATCTGAATGCCCAATTCTTGTGCGCGGAGTAATTCAGGGTTGTCGGCACGTGCATGCATCCCCACAATAACGGCATCTAAATCAGTGGTGATTTTCTCAGGAAACCAGCCAAATGCATCGGGAAGGATACCATTTGCTTCTAAAAGGCTTTTAGATGGTTCGTAAATTTCATCATCGGAGCCGGTGATTTCAAATCCTTTGGCTTTTAAGGCAAGTGCTAAATTATGCATGGCAGCGCCGCCGATTGCGATAAAATGAATTTTGGGCATAATAACTTAATCAGTAATTCGTTTGCAAAGTACATACTTTTATTGCAGTTTTGCACGTTTTTCCACAAACTCAAGTTCGCTTGAGTACAATTCATCTGACTGAATGAAAAATTACGTCGATCTAATTGATCAAACCATTGAGTTCCCCACGCGTGAATTCAATATCAATGAGAATAATGAGTTGTTATTTAACAACGTGCCCTTGATGGAAATCATCAAGCAATATGGCACGCCGTTAAAAGTATCCTATTTACCGAAAATCTCGGAGCATATCGAAAATGCCAAATTGCTGTTTCGTAATGCCATCAAGAAATATAATTACAAGGGGAATTATACCTATTGTTACTGTACGAAGTCTTCTCATTTCTCGTTCATTTTAGAGGAAGTGTTGAAGCAACATGTGCACCTAGAAACCTCAAGCGCATTTGATATTCCCATTATTCGGGATATGTACAAACAAGGTAAAGTGTCGAAGTCGACCTATATTTTGTGCAATGGTTACAAGCAACCTTTGTACACACAATATATTTCCGAGTTAATTAATGATGGGTTTAACTGTATTCCAATCCTTGATAATCTAAAGGAAATCGATTTCTATGAGAAGTCGGTGACTGCCGAAAAAGCAAATTTAGCAATTCGTATCGCAACAGATGAGGAGCCAGATTTCGCGTTCTATACGTCTCGTTTAGGTGTTCGTTATTCCGATGTGATTTCCTTGTATGAAGAGAAAATTAAGCCAAATCCGAAGTTTAATCTGAAGATGCTTCATTTCTTTATCAACACAGGAATTAAAGACTCTGCGTATTATTGGTCGGAATTGAGCCGCTTTATTTACAAATATTGTGAGTTGAAAAAAGTTTGTCCTGAATTAGATTCTATCGATTTAGGGGGTGGTTTGCCGATTCAAACATCACTTCAATTTAACTACGATTACCAGTCGATGGTCGACGAAATCGTTGAATCAATTTCGTGGATTTGCAATAAGAACAATGTACCTGTACCGAATATATTCACTGAGTTTGGTTCGTATACGGTAGGGGAAAGTGGAGCTGTGTTGTATGAGATTATTGATCAGAAGTTGCAGAATGATAAGGAGTTGTGGTATATGATCGATGGTTCTTTCATTACGCAATTACCGGATTCATGGGGTATGAATCAGAAGTACATCATGTTACCTGTCAATAATTGGAGTTCGCCTTATCAGAAAGTGAACTTAGGTGGATTGACTTGCGACTCGATGGATTTTTATAATACCGAAGCACATAGTTCCGATTTGTATTTACCTATATTTGAAGAGGATCAGGAACGCCAGTATGTTGGCTTTTTCCACACCGGTGCCTACCAAGAATCTTTAGGAGGTTACGGTGGCATCCAACATTGCTTAATTCCTGCACCGAAGCACGTGATTGTGGATCGATTAGAAGATGGAACAATTACGACGCGCTTGTTCCAAGAGGAACAATCGAGTGGGACGATGTTACAGATTTTAGGTTATAATGAGCCTAAAACTCCGGTTGCAGAGGTGAAGCCAGTGATTAAAAAAACAGTAGTAACAGTTTAATCAAAACGATATGAAAAAACTTATTGCATTAAGTGTGTTGGCCGGATTAATCTTTAGTTCTTGTGCACAACCTGCGTATTGTCCTGCGTATGGGACAACAAAAGTAGAAGCCGTAAAGATTAAGCGTGCTTAATCTTCAGCCCAGTCGAAACTTTTCGTAACGGCTTTTTTCCATTGACCTTGCAGATGCTGGCGCTTTTCCGCCGGCATTTGTTTTTTCCAGGTATGCGCAATGCCCCAGTTTTTGCGTAGGTCCTCTAAGTTTTTCCAATAACCTACTGCGAGTCCAGCAGCATAGGCAGCACCTAAGGCTGTTGTTTCAATGATCTTGGGACAAATCACTTCTTCGCCGAGTATATCTGCTTGGAATTGCATCAATAATTGATTGACCACCATGCCTCCATCGACGCGCAAGGACGTGATTGGAATTCCGGCGTCTTTCTCCATCGCTTCCAACACTTCCCAGGTTTGAAAAGCGGTAGCTTCTAGCGCAGCACGTGCAATATGTGATTTATTTACATAGCGTGTCAGGCCTACAATCACGCCACGCGCATCTGATTTCCAATAGGGCGCGTATAAACCCGAGAAGGCTGGCACAAAATAGCATCCGCCGTTGTCCTCCACTTCTTTAGCTAATTTTTCAATATCGGGGCTGTTTTTAATGATCCCTAAGTTATCGCGTAGCCATTGTACTAATGCGCCTGTAATAGCCACGGAACCTTCTAGGGCATAATGCACAGGTTCATCGCCCAGCTGGTACGCTACCGTTGTCAACAACCCATGCTTTGATGGCACCGGTTTCTCCCCTGTATTCATCAGTAAGAAGCAACCCGTTCCATAGGTATTTTTCCCTTGTCCCGGATTGAAGCAGGTTTGGCCTACCAACGCAGCTTGTTGGTCCCCTAAAATTCCCGCAAGTGGCACACCACCTAAAACCCCTTTTGCGTGTCCATAGACTTTGGAACTTGATTTAATTTCGGGTAACATGATTTTTGGGATGTTGAAAATGCCCAAAATTTCATCGTCCCATTGGCACGTAGCCAAATCCATCAGCTGGGTTCTACTTGCATTGGTCACATCGGTGATGTGCAATCCCCCTGTTAAATGCCACGCAATAAACGTATCCATATTTCCGAAAATCGCATCGCCTTTTTCAGCGTCAGCACGAAGTCCTTCAATGTTATTGAGTAACCAGCGTAGTTTTAATCCACTAAAATAGGCCGCTAGGGGCAAGCCGGTTTTGGCACGAAAACGATCCATTCCGCCGTCTTTGGCAAGTTCAGCTAATTCAGATCCGACGCGTGTATCCTGCCAAACGATCGCATTGTAATACGGTTTCCCCGTATGTTTATTCCACACAACCGTCGTTTCCCGTTGGTTCGTAATTCCCACCGCCGCAATATCTTTCGCGGATAAGTTTGCTTTTCCTAGTGCTAGGCCAATGACCTCTTGGGTATTCTGCCAAATTTCATCCGGGTTATGCTCGACCCAGCCTGCTTGCGGGTAAATCTGTTGATGTTCCTTTTGGCCTACGGAAATAATTTCTCCAGCCTTATTAAAGATGATAAACCGAGAACTTGTTGTTCCCTGGTCGATGGATCCAATATACATACGTGGTCTAGTTTAAGGTCAAAATGTAGGCACCCAACAAAGCTCCCGCCGCTGGACCCAAAACAGGAATCCACGCATAGCCCCAATCCGAATGGCCTTTGTTTGGAATAGGTAGAATTGCATGCATAATACGCGGGCCTAAATCACGTGCCGGGTTAATCGCATATCCGGTGGTTCCTCCCAATCCAAGGCCCACTCCCCAGACTAGAATTCCTACCATAAATGGACCTAATCCTGTTTCGATCGTGCTAAACGTTCCGAGGGCAACAACAGCAAGTGCGGACGCAAAAGCCTCTGATATAAAATTGAATGGGGTATTTTTAATTGCAGGATCCGTACAAAACGATGCTTTGATTGCACCTGCATCCTCTGTCATGTCATAATGTGGTTTGTAGTGAATCCAAACCAATAATTGCCCTAACATGGCTCCAAGTAATTGTGCGCCAATAAACGTCGGGAATAAAGACCAGTCGCCTGATTTAACACAATCTGCAATCGTAACGATTGGATTTAAATGGGCACCTGAACTACCAAAATACGTTGAAACGTATATGGCGATCGTTACTGCAAAAGCCCAAGCTGCTGCGATGGCGAGTAATCCAGTTCCGTTTCCTTTGGTATTTTTTAAGAGGACATTGGCCACAACGCCATTTCCAAGATATAATAGCGTAGCAGTTCCGGCCAGTTCGCCGATAAAGATGGAGGTCATAGGTTTATGATTAACGATAAGGTTTTTCAAAACTATAAAATCTTCGCAATAAAAAAATTATCTTTGATTTCAATTTTTGATTCACAACGCCTTATGCGGGAAGATTATTTAACGGGTGATGCGGAAGCATTGAATCCACAAGAAAAAGAGTTCGATAAAGCCCTCCGGCCCTTGAGTTTTTTTGACTTTTCAGGCCAAGGAAAAATTGTCGAGAATCTAAAAATATTTGTTGGCGCTGCTAAAGCTCGTGAAGAAGCTTTGGATCATGTCCTGCTACATGGCCCTCCCGGCTTAGGCAAGACAACGCTTTCACACATTATTGCGAATGAATTGGGGTCAACGTTGAAAATTTCTTCTGGTCCGGTCTTGGATAAACCCTCTGATTTAGCGGGATTATTGACGAATCTACAGCCTTTTGATGTATTGTTTATTGATGAAATACATCGCTTAAACCCAATCGTGGAGGAATATTTGTATTCAGCCATGGAAGATTATAAAATTGATATTATGCTGGATTCGGGTCCGAATGCCCGCAGTATCCAAATTAGTTTGAATCCATTTACATTGATCGGAGCCACCACACGAGCTGGTTTATTAACCTCACCATTACGTGCCCGATTTGGGATTAATGCCCGTTTGGAATATTACGATGCCAAATTGCTCACCACCATTGTGAAGCGTTCCGCACAAATTCTTAAAATGCCGATAGAGGAATCTGGGGCTTATGAGATTGCCCGTCGGAGCAGAGGAACACCTCGTATCGCCAATAATTTATTACGTAGAACACGTGACTTCGCCCAAGTAAAAGGCAATGGGGAGATTGATGTGCGCATTGCGCAAATTGCCCTGGATGCCTTGGATGTGGATCAAAATGGATTGGATGAAATGGATAATCGGATTTTAATGACGATTATCGAAAAGTTCAAGGGTGGGCCTGTTGGCCTAACCACCATCGCCACCGCATGTGGAGAGGAGGCAGAAACCATTGAAGAAGTATATGAGCCATTTTTAATTCAGGAGGGATTTTTGAAGCGGACGTCTCGTGGACGTGAAGCAACAGAAAAGGCTTACCACCATGTGGGAATCGCCCCTAAAGCCCAAACCGGTACGTTATTTTAATGGCATGCGTTTAATTTTTATTCTTTTACTGACGGTACATTATTGCTTGGGCCAAAAAGCCCAGCAGGTAGATGTGGTCATTTATGGGTCAAATATCGGGGCTCAGTTGGCCGCACACGCCGCCAAAATTGCAGGCAAAAAAACACTGTTGATTATACCTCAATCAGTTGATGAACTACCGGTTTCAAGCCAGAAGCCTAGACACGAAATCAAAGGCTTAGCTTGGGATTTTTACCGAAAACTGGGCAAGGAGGTAGGCCAGTTTGATGTGTTTGAGGCCGCACCGGGAGTTAAAAAACAAGTCATTGACGCGTATCAAAAGCAGTCAGAATACCTGGTTTGGGAAGGAATGCAATTGCAAGAGGTCCAACAAAATGAATCGCAATTGCTTCAGTTGAGTGTTTCTGATGAAAAGGGCATTCGAATAGTTAAAGCAAAACAGTTCATTGATTGCAGTTTGAAGGCAGAATTACTTACCAAAGCGGGATATCAGGTTAGCTATCAAGTCGAGGATAATGGCATGGGCGGCACCACCAAACACTTGCAAAAGACATCTATTAAATGGTCCAACGCGCAAGCACCTATTTTTATGCTGAGTAAGGTTCTTGAGTCAGATGCTATTTTAGCGAGTCAAACGGCTGTTATTCGCATGCTCGATGCGATGCAAAAAGGAATATCGGTGGCTCAGGTGAAGGATGAAGATGTGCAACGATATTATAGCTTTAATCCGCTGATGGACGGATCTCGTCCAGATTTGTTGATAGATGATTCAAATAAATCGATGGTCGAGGTTATTGGTCCCTGGAAAAAAGTTGCCGATAAAGTCAATGGGTATGGAGAGGGATATTTGTCCACATTTTCGAATGACGATTTGGGCGCGCGGGTTAGGTTTAATTCACGAACGCCTTTGAAAGGTGTTTATCAAGCGTATTATTTTTTGCCAACTTCCATGGGAAATACCACGGTTCAGTTGGAAGTTTATGTAGGTCGAACTAAATTTCCAGTCGCCTTGAAATTAACGCAGGATATGAAATCAGGTTGGGTGCCACTCGGGACTTATACTTTTTCAGACCCTGTTACAGCAGACGTACTTGTCTACACGAAAAATGCCAAAGGACTAATCGTTGCAGATGCGGTGCTTTGGGTTCATCAAAAATAAATGATTATGAAGACACGAATTCTTTCACTCTTTTTAGTTGGCGCAAGCCTTCATGCCATGGCTCAATTGTCCTATCCGAAAACACGTAAAGTAGATCATGTTGATCAATATCATGGGGTTTCCGTGGCCGACCCGTACCGTTGGCTTGAGGATGATAACAGCGCAGATACCAAAGCCTGGGTTAAAGCTCAGAATGAAGTAAGTTTTGGCTATTTGGAAAAGTTGCCTTTGCGTGAAACATTTAAAAAGCGGATCGAGGTCTTAAGTGACTACGAAAAGCTTTCAGCACCTACTCGTCGCGGAGAATGGTTTTACTTTTACAAAAACTCCGGACTTCAAAACCAGTCGGTTCTCTACCGTCAAAAAGGATTAAATGGAGCTCCAGAAGAAGTTCTTGACCCAAATAAATTATCCTCCGATGCGACGACGCGTTTAACCGTTTTTAGTTTAAACAAAGACGGTCGCTATGCGTGTATCGGTTTAAGTAAAGGTGGAAGTGATTGGCAAACCTATACCGTTCGTGATATGGAAACGGGTAAAGATTTAGCCGATGAAATTCAATGGGTTAAAGTCAGTGGTGTGGCTTGGAAAGGGAATGGCTTCTATTATTCACGCTATCCAGCGCCTGCAGCTGGGAAAGAATTAAGTACGAAAAATGAAAATCACCAAGTTTGGTTTCATACGGTTGGGACCTCGCAAGCACAAGATCGCTTAGTCTATGAGGATAAACGTAATGGCCAGCGCTTTCATACAGTAAGCACTTCGGATGATGAAAAATTTGCCTATTTGACGATAAGCGATCGAGGAAAAGGCCTTGATGGAAATGCACTCTGGTTCATCCGAACAGATGTAGTTGGGGATGTTTTTCGTCCAATTATCTCTGAACCTTCACAGATGCATTATTCGGTTGTTGATAACGATGGCGATCGCTTGATTTTATTGACAAATGATGGTGCTCCCAATCAGAAATTAGTTGAAGTGAATTTAGCAAAGCCTGAAAAGTCGAATTGGAAGCCGTTAATTCCAGAACGCCCAGAACCATTGCAATTTGCGTCTACGGTGGGGGGGCGCCTGTATTTGACCTATTCCAAAGACGTCACTTCGCGCACGTTAATTTATAATTATAATGGCGTGGCTTTGGGATCCGTTCGTTTGCCAGGTCTTGGTAATGTGAGTGGTTTTTATGGGGAAAAAGAGGACAAGTATACCTTCTTTACTTATTCGTCGTTTAATTTTCCGCCAACGGTTTATAAATATGAGATCGCTCAAAATACGAGTAAGGTATTTCAAAAGCCAAAATTAGCCTTCAAACCAGAGGACTTTCAGGTCATTCAAAAATTCTATACGAGCAAAGATGGAACACGGGTACCTATGTTTATTGTGAGTAAAAAAGGTTTGGCCTTGAATGGAAAAAATCCAACGATATTACACGGTTACGGAGGGTTTAACATTAGCTCTACTCCAAGTTTCACGGCAAGTCTAATGGCATGGTTAGAAAAAGGTGGTGTATATGTGTTAGCTAATTTACGCGGTGGAAGTGAGTACGGAGAAAAGTGGCATCAAGCGGGTATGAAGCTTAATAAGCAAAACGTATTTGATGATTTTATTTATGCTGCTAAGTATTTGATTCGTCAGAAATATACCTCTGCATCATATTTAGCAGCTTCTGGTCGATCTAATGGTGGATTATTAGTGGGTGCGGCTATTAACCAACATCCCGAATTGTTTGGGGTTGCATTACCAGGTGTAGGTGTCATGGATATGTTACGTTTTCAGAAATTTACGATTGGTTGGAACTGGATCGCAGATTATGGTTCTAGTGATAATGCCGATGAATTCAAGGTTTTATACAGCTATTCTCCCTTACACAATATTCAAGCAAAGGCCTATCCGGCGACTTTGATTACAACAGCGGATCATGATGATCGCGTCGTGCCTGCGCATTCATTTAAATATGCAGCAACCTTACAGGAAAAAAATACGGGTAAAAAGCCTACGATCATTCGGATTGATACCAATAGTGGACATGGTTCAAGTAATACGGCTAAGTTGATCGAATTGACAGCCGATATGTATGCTTTTGCTTGGGCGAATATGGGTAAATAAAAACCCCGAGCGTTTGCTCAGGGTTTGATCTTAGACGGATTTAAAAATAGCCCCAGGCCTCAGGCCTGGGGAATTGTACTAATCAACCTTAATTCTACGTACCGCTCCATCTGCACCTTGGCTTACCCGAATAAAGTAAACGCCAGCTCCTGCTTTCTTAATGTCAACTTGTCCCAAGTAGGCACCTTGAAAATCTTTAATCTGCTCGTTGGCTAATTCCTTGCCATTAACATCTAAAATGGAGATGTTCACGTTTCCTTTTTCAGGGGCATTGAACTTAACACTGATTTTGCCGTTGAATGGTTTGTTTGGCGTTGCTTTTAAACCGTGAATTGTTTTTGAGCCTTGATCTGCCAGCAAGCCTTTATGAATGCGTTTAAATTCACGTCTTCCCATGCCTGGGCCATCTAGCTGGATATTGAATTCTTTATTTATTCCTTCTGGGCCTCCCTCTCCACGGAAGATCATGACTTTTCCCTCTTTTCCATGAAATCCTGGAGCACCGGGAGCTTCTGGTGCGGGAGGAGCCATTCCTGGTCCACCGCGGCGAATAATCACACGCTTATCTGGACCACCTTCTGAATCACCTTCGATATTCTCGATGATGATTTGGCCTGGTTGGTCCGCCATACGGGAGTGACTCTTGTTTACATCCACGCGAACGATTTTTTTCTTTCCACCGGAGGTAGAAATATTAATATCTAATGAATCGCTTAGTTTTTTGATTTCAGCATCGGCTTGATCTAAGTCGCTGAATTTTTTCTCGATAATTCGCTCTTTGCCATTTTCGTTGATAACGATCTTAACAGTGGCTTCTTTTTTTTCTTGTGCAAAAGCAGCAGTGGAAATACAAGCAGCTAAGGCAGTAATGAATAGGTATTTCATGTTGATTTGGTTTTTGATCCGGTGCAAACTTACTAAATGCTTTGTAATGTTGATTGTTAAGAAGTGTTAAGGCTCCTTTTTTGCTCGGTGCATTTTGATAAATTTGTGCTTTCTAATTTTTGTCTCGCATGACCCAATCGAAAATCAGGTGGATTATCGGCTTCATGACCCTCGCTTTAGTGGGATTGATTGCGTTTCAGGCCTATTGGCTCGGGTTTATGCTTGAGACTAAAAAAGAACAATTTGCCGCTGACGTGGCTGATGGATTAGCACAAGTCGTACGGAAATTAGAAAAGCAGGAATTAGTCATGTTGGCGCAACGACATTCTTCCTTTGAGACGCAGCAACAAAAATTAAAGGAATTATCATCCAAACTAGCGGCAAGTAAAAATAATATATTCATCCCGCCGCCACCTCAGCCAGAGCGTAACATCGCTGAAAATTTTATAGGTCCTGAAGTAGCATCCAAAAACAATTTAGGTCCCATTCACAATGAAGTACGATCCGACATCATGTATGTGCGTAAATCGTTCATGCTTCCAAATGGGCAGATCGCCGAAATTACAGAAGAATATCGCGTGGATGTAGACCCCGAACAAGATTTACAACGCCGAATGGAAGAAGATCGGCAATTGTCAGATATGTTGGGAGAGATGCCGAGAGAAAGAAAAATGAAGCGAAAAATAAATCGACTTAAACGGGAGCTGAATAATAAAATTCGTAAAGAACCTCTGACTAAAAAAGAGTTACGTCAAGTAGGCAATGCCGTCAATCAATTGGCTAAAAAAGAACTTGATAAAGTCATCCAAAAAACGGCTTTGGCGAAGGAGGTATTTGCCGACTACCTTTTCAAAGAACGTCCGATTGCCCAGCGCGTTGAGCCACATTACATCGATAGCTTATTGCGTAAAGAATTAGCTGCGAAGCACATCGATTTAACGTATCATTTTGGTATCGCACCTGCGGCACCTAAGCAATCCAAGGAATGGATTTTTGCCTCCAATGTTGGAATTAAAAAGCAAGCGCCTCAATATATGGCCGCACTTTTTCCCAATGACCTCCACGCATCAGGGCAATTTTTACACGTCAATTTTTCAGATGCGGATGGATTTATTTGGCAAACCATGGGCTTGAGTTTACTCGGATCTGGCGTTTTATTAATCATCATGATTGGTTGTTTTTACATCGCCATGATGACCATTATCAAACAAAAAAAATTGGCCGAAATCAAAAATGACTTCATCAATAATATGACGCATGAATTCAAAACGCCTATTTCTACGATTTCATTAGCCACGCAATTAATCCAAGAAGAACCGCAAGCCGCCAAAAGTGAGTCGATTTTGAGGTATTTGGGGATTATAAAAGATGAGAATATTCGCTTAGGCCAGCAAGTCGAACGGGTGCTTCAAACGGCCCAGATGGAACGTGAAGAAATCGTATTGAAGAAAAAAATGGTTGACTTACATGCCTTGATTCAACAAGTGGCTGATATGAACGCACCGCTTCTACAAACGCATCTAGGTTCACTGAACTTGCATTTGGAAGCCAATCAAAGTCAAGTCGCTGTAGATGAAGTGCATCTGAGCAACGTGTTGAATAACCTGTTAGACAATGCCATTAAATACAGTCCAGAGGCACCACAGGTTGCCATACGGACCCATTCAGATAGTGAGGGATTACATATTCTAGTGAGTGACCAGGGGATAGGAATGCAAAAAGAGGTGCTTTCGTCTGTTTTTGAGCCTTTTTATCGAGTGCCTACAGGGAATGTTCACAATGTCAAAGGCTTTGGATTAGGCCTAAGTTATGTGAAGAAAATCGTGGAGGCCCATGGTGGTCAGGTGCAAGTTTCAAGTAAATTAGGTGAAGGCAGTACCTTTGAATTAACGATACCATATGGCACAAACGACTGAAATATTACTCGCGGAAGACGATCCAAACTTAGGATTATTGTTGGCCGAATTCCTTAAAAAGAAAGGCTATGCCGTTACTTGGGCACATAATGGGGATGAGGCCTTGGATTGTTTTGTCAAAGGGTCATTTGATTTATGCGTTTTAGACGTGATGATGCCAAAGAAAGATGGGTTCTCGTTGGCCAAAGACATTCGCGCCACGCATCTCGATGTTCCTATTATTTTCTTGACAGCGAAAGCGATGGAGGAGGATACACTTCAGGGTTTCAAAGCGGGGGCGGATGATTATTTAACCAAACCATTTTCGATGGATGTCCTAGTGGCACGGATGGAGGCGGTGCTGAGGAGAACGAAAACGGATAAAGTGATTCCAAGTTTGGCAGATGAAATTAACTTAGGTGAATTTGTCTATTGGCCACAAAAAATGAAATTGATTCGTTTCGGAGTGGAGCAAAAGTTTACGCCTAAGGAAAACGATTTGATGAAATTGTTATGTGAGAATTTAGGCCGACCGGTCAGCAGATCATATGCCTTGAAATTGATTTGGGGAGATGATACGTATTTTAATGCGCGAAGCATGGATGTATACATGACTAAATTGCGCAAAATGTTAAAAGAAGACCCTCGCGTACAATTAGTGAATCTGCACGGCGAGGGTTTTCGATTGAGTATTGAAGGAATTAGCTAATGTGGGTATAGCCTGTATATGGCACTAAAACGTCCGGTATCTTAACTCCGTCTGGCGTTTGATTATTCTCTAAAATAGCTGCCACAATTCTTGGTAATGCTAAGGCAGATCCATTTAACGTATGGCACAAGATTGATTTTCCATCAATTTTAGTCCGCAACTTCAAGCGGTTGGCCTGATAGGTTTCAAAATTGGAAACAGAACTTACTTCTAACCACCGGCCTTGTGCGGCTGACCAAACTTCCATATCATACGTTAGTGCTGCCGTAAAACTCATATCGCCACCGCAAAGACGCAATACACGATAAGGTAATTCTAGTTTTTGTAATAGGCTTTGAACGTGCAAAGACATTTCCTCTAAGGCAGCGTATGAATTTTCAGGTTTTTGAATCTGTACAATTTCGATTTTGTCGAATTGGTGCAGGCGGTTTAAACCACGCACGTGGGCTCCCCAAGATCCTGCCTCGCGGCGGAAACACGGTGTATGGCCTACGTTTTTGATGGGTAATTCTTTTTCGTTGACAATCACATCCCGGTACAGGTTGGTAATCGGCACTTCAGCCGTTGGGATTAAATACAATCCTTCCGCCTGCGTTACATACATTTGGCCTTCTTTATCAGGCAATTGTCCCGTACCAAAACCTGAGTCTTCGTTGATCAAGATGGGTGGTTGAATTTCGTAATAGCCTGCTTTGATTGCTTCGTCTAAAAAGAAGTTGATTAACGCACGCTGTAAGCGAGCACCTTTTCCTTTATAGACCGGAAATCCCGCTCCCGTAATTTTGTTTCCAAGATCAAAGTCGATGATGTCGTAGTCTTTGATCAGGTCCCAATGCGGCTTAGCAGCAGCATGTAGGGTAGGGATAGTGCCCCAGTTTAAAACTACTTCATTGTCTTCGGCTACTTTTCCTTCTGGAACAGAGCTGTGTGGCAGATTGGGAAGTGTGACTAACAAATCAGTCAATTCCTTTTCGGCAACGCGTGCAGCCTCTTCCATTACTTTGATTTCGCCTTTCAGTGCAGCAGTTTCTGCCCTTTTGCCTTCAGCTAATTCTTTTTGTCCCGATTGCATGAGTGCACCGATTTCCTTTGCGGCGGCATTGGATTTTTCGAGCGCTTGTTCGGCTTGTTGGAGTAAAGCTTTCCGCTTATCATCCATCGCAATGAGTTGTGCCACGGTTTCAGCGGCATCTTTCACATGCTTTTTCGTTAAACCCGCAATGGTGAGTTCCGTGTTTGTCCGGATAAATGGAATCGTTAGCATGGCGTTCGTTTAGAAAAGTCCTTTGTTTAATGCGTTTAAGGCATCATTTTTATGTTTGGCATCCACTAAAAGTGAGATATTATGCTCGGAAGCACCATATGAAATCATACGAATTGGGATGTTTTTAATTGCATCCAACACCTTGATGGCAATACCCTCTTTGTCGGCCCAGAAATTACCCACAATACAAATAATGACTTGGTCATTATCCGGATCTTCTAACTCGGCAAACTCACGCAATTCGCGCATGATGGCGTCTAGGTTCGCGGTTTGGTCAATGGTGACAGATACGGAAACTTCGGATGTGGTGATCATGTCAACTGGCGTCTTGTATTTTTCGAAAATTTCGAAAACGCGTTTCAAGAAACCGTAGGCATTTAACATCCGGGTCGAATGAATGTAAATCGCGGTAATATTGTCTTTCGCAGCAATGGCTTTGATTTCGATGTCTGTTGACTTTTCTGAAATCAATGTACCAAATGCACTTGGCTCCATCGTATTTTTCAACCGTACCGGAACCCCTTTAATTTTCGCCGGAGTAATCGTACTTGGGTGTAAAATTTTCGCACCGAAGTACGCAAGTTCAGCTGCTTCAGCAAATGACAATTCACGAATCGGGAATGTATTTTTCACGATACGTGGATCGTTGTTGTGCATACCATCGATATCCGTCCAAATTTGAATTTCTTCTGCTTGAATCGCTCCGCCGATTAACGATGCGGTATAATCCGAACCTCCACGTTTTAAATTATCTACCTCTCCAGATGGGTTACGGCAAATAAATCCTTGCGTAATGAAGATTTGCTTGTCTTTTACGGGGGCAATGGTTGCGGCTAATTTATGTTCGATGTCAGCCATGATCGGTTCGTTATCTTCGTCGATCACCATGAAATCTAACGCGGGTAACAAGGTTGAATTGACACCCTCTTCTTGTAAATAAGCCTCGAAAATTTGGGTGGACAACAATTCGCCCAAGGCCACCATCTCTTTCTCTTGTTTAACTGTAAAAGGTACCGTCGCGATTAGGCTATCGATGAAATTGAATTCCTTTTCAACGATCGTTTGACCTTTACCTAAGCCAGCTGGTGTGTGGTATAATTCGGTTAAAAATGCGTCATAGTGAGCGCGCAATTCAGCAGCTTTCGCTTTTGCGTCCGCTTGATTTTGAGCAATCAAAGATTCTGAAATGGATAGCAATGCATTCGTAGATCCCGATAGAGCAGATAAAACCACAATTTTCGGCTTTCCGTCCGCTGTGATCAGTTGACGAATCGATTGCATTCTTTCTGGCTTCCCTACGGATGTACCGCCAAACTTCCAAACTTGCATCATCATATAGTCTTAATTTAGTGCTAACATTTTTATGGCTGTAATCGCCGCTTCATCCCCTTTATTTCCATGTTTTCCGCCGGCACGATCCATCGCTTGTTCTTGGGTGTTTGGTGTTAATACGCCAAAAATAACCGGTTTATTGTATTTCAAGCTCACGTTTGTAATGCCATCTGCAACGGCCTGGCAAATAAAATCAAAATGGCGGGTTTCACCTTGAATCACACAGCCTAGGCAGATCACCGCATCAATATCTTCACGTTGTGCGAATTTCTGCGCACCCAGGCTTAGTTCAAAACTTCCTGGCACCTGTGCGCTAATGATATGAGTTTCTTGTACCCCATGTTTAACCAAGGTATCAAAGGCTCCCGTGTACAGCGCGCCAGTCACTTCGGTGTTCCATTCCGATACGATGATGGCAAACCGTTTGTGGCTGACATCTGGCAGATTGGCCGTTGAAAAATCGCTTAAATTTTTTAATGCTGAGGACATGCGTTGGGCTTAAAAAAAGAAAGGATAAAAGCGTAAGCTCTTATCCCTTCATTTCATTATCTAATGTGTTTTTTATTCGGAGATAGAGCTTTCTAAAAGCGCCTTATATTTTTTAGCTGGGATTGATTCGGATGATTGCGGATATTTTTCCGTGATTTCCGTATAGGTAGCTAATGCTTCTTTTGCCTGCTTATTTGCTTCGTATGCGTTTGCTAACTTTAACAAATACATCGGCGAGAAAAATTTGTTTGGCTTGTACTCAGCTGCTTTTTGATAATACTCAATGGCGTCAGCGTACGATTTTTTCTCTGAGTAAGCATCGCCAACGAGTGAAAGTGCGCGGGCTTGAACCAATAGGTCACTACTATTAAATCCCTTTAATTTTTCGATCGCTTGGTCGTATTTACCTTGTTTGATCAAGGTGATACCTAAATATAAATCAGCTAAATTTTGTGCGTTTCCACCAAACTCATCTGAAACTTTAGCTAAGTCTTTTGCTGCGGCAGCTAATGAATCTGACTCAAATGCATAAACTGCTTTGTATAATTTCTTTTCTCCTTCAGTCGCTTGATTGTTTTGATACCAAGTCATACCGAAATAGCCAACAATCGCACCGATTACCACAATGCCTGCTAGAATTACAGAGGATTTATTATTTTCAAAAAAACCGGTCACCTTCGTTAACTCTTGTTGAAGAGCTTCTGGGCTTTCAATTATTTCAATCGATTCGTTTGTTTCTTTCTTTGCCATACGACTAATTAATTCTTTTTTAAGGACTGCAAAATTATAAATTCTCCGCCATTTATATCAATGTTCGTGGAATCTTTTGCTTTTTATTTTCCAAATTGTGAGTAAATGTGGCTAAATCATTTGTTTAGAAGTAAATAATCCATGCTATGGCATTCAATCGCCCAGATCAATTACAGAAACTAGAGGCACCATTTGATCTATGTATCATTGGTGGTGGTGCCAGTGGTGCTGGGGTTGCCTTAGATGCGACATTGCGTGGATATCGTGTTTTGCTCATTGAAAAGGGAGATTTTGCTACTCAAACTTCATCTAAGTCCACCAAATTGGTCCACGGAGGTGTGAGATACCTCGAACAGGCTGTTAAGAAATTAGATTGGCAGCAGTTTAAAATGGTCTATAAAGCGTTACATGAGCGCAAGGTTTTATTGCAAAACGCCCCATTTTTGGCACATCCCTTAGCTTTATTGACTCCCTGTTACACGTGGTTTGATCGTATATATTACCGCATTGGCATGTGGGTATATGATTTGATTGCAGGACGCACAAATTTAGAGCCTAGTCGGGGATTAAGTCAGCGCCAAATGCGAGATCTATGTCCTAGTTTGGAAATGCATCATGTGCGTGGCGGTGTTTTATACTATGATGGGCAATTCAATGACGCGCGGTATGCGCTTGCGATCTTACAAGCCTCAGAGGCTGCGGGTGCTTGCATATTGAATTACGCCACATTGAATTCGTTTGTTCATTCCCCCAAGAGTTTAAAAATTAAGGAAGTTTGTTGGACAGATTCACTCTCCGGTCAAACCTATCAAATCCCTGTTAAAGCCGTTGTCAATGCGACAGGGCCATTTACAGATCATGTTCGGGCATTGGCTAATCCGAAATTAAAGCCTCGGATGAAAGTGAGTCGCGGTGCGCACATCGTTTTGTCTGCAGAATTTTGGCCAGGTGCCACGGCTTTATTAATTCCCAAAACGGATGATGGCCGGGTAATCTTTGTCATTCCATGGCGCGACTATGTGTTGGTAGGTACCACAGACGATCCCGATTCACTGTCCGAATCACCTGAAATTCTACCGACAGAGGTTGATTATTTGTTAGATTACTTTAATCGGTATGCAACGAAAAAAGCAACCAAAAAAGATGTGCATGCGACTTTCGTAGGTCAAAGGCCATTATTACAGGCTGCATTGGACAATGCTTTATCGACCGATACCAAATCTTTAGTGCGCGATCACGAGGTTGAAATAGACGGCCGAAGTAAGTTGGTGAGTATCATGGGGGGTAAATGGACCACTTACCGTGTCATGGCTGCCGACACACTTGATGAGCTGGAACGAGAAGTTTTGCACAAGTCCCCCAGCGCTTGTCGCACACAAGATCACACACTTGTAGGTGGGTACGAAAATGAAAAGTCTCGTTTTTTAGTGGAGGCGTATCACTTGCCGACTGATATTCAAACCCATTTATGGGCTACCTATGGTTCACAGGCATTTGCCTTATTAACGCGTGATTTAACGCGTATTCATCCTGAATTGCCATTTGTAGCTGGGGAGTTAGAATACCTAAAAACAGATGAAATGGCGACTTGTTGGGACGATGTACTCATGCGCCGCTGGGGAATCGGTTTGCGTAATGCACGGTTGGCAGAGGAGATTAAGGCCAACAAAAAAGAGGCTTTCGCCTCTTAATTAATATTCGTCTTCATTGAAAAAGAAGTCATCTTTTGTTGGATAGTCTGGCCAAATTTCTTCAATGCTTTCGAAGGGTTGTCCATCGTCTTCTAATTCTTGTAAATTTTCAACAACTTCTAAAGGTGATCCTGTGCGGATCGCGAAGTCAATTAATTCATCTTTAGAGGCTGGCCAAGGCGCATCTTCTAAATAGGAGGCAAGTTCTAGTGTCCAATACATATGATTTGTAATTTTAGTATTTCAAATTGATCTGTG
>CAIUGL010000181.1 GCA_903898715.1 uncultured Cytophagaceae bacterium | reverse complement strand
GAAGATAACATGAATTTGGCGGAGGACTTCACCAAATACTGCATCAAATACGCGCTAGACCACTGCGCAGACGACATCGCCTTCCTCGAAAAACGTTTATTGGAAGAAGAGAAAAACAAGAAAAAAGAAGAGCAATCTGAACTTAGCCTAACCGAAAAGTTACGCTTTGTGACGGAAAATGATTTTGAACGCTTAACCTACACGGAAGCAATCAACATCCTCTTGCAATCCAAAACCCACAAACAAGGTAAGTTTCAATATCCAGTTGAATGGGGCATCGACTTGCAGTCGGAGCACGAGCGCTGGTTAGTCGAAAAACACTTCAAAAAGCCTGTTATCCTGACCAATTACCCGAAAGACATCAAGGCATTCTACATGAAATTGGACGAAGACGGCAAGACCGTGCGTGCGATGGATGTATTATTCCCAGGTATCGGGGAGATCATCGGTGGATCACAGCGGGAAGATGATTACGCGAAATTATTGCAACGCACGAAGGATGTGGGCATTGAAGAAGAATCGATTTGGTGGTATTTAGAAACACGCCAATTTGGCTCTGCACCCCATGCGGGCTTCGGCTTAGGCTTCGAGCGTTTAGTTTTATTTGTGACGGGCATGTCGAACATTCGCGACGTGATTCCGTTCCCACGTACGCCTAAATCGGCTGAATTTTAAGATGTTTAAACAAGCATTCAAAAGTATTGGGCATGCCTTCGATGGAATTGTAGATCTCATCAAGCAGGAGAATAATGCCAAAATCCACTTGATTTCAACGATTCTAGTCATTTTCGTAGGCATCAAACTCGACTTCATTGCCCTGGAATGGGTATGGATTAGTTTAGCGATTGCCGGGGTTTGGGTCATGGAATTGATCAATACGGCCTTAGAAAGATTAACCGATTTAGTGTCGCCGGGAGAAAATCCTTTGGCGAAAAAGATAAAAGATTACGCGGCAGGCGCCGTTTTAGTTATGGCCATTTGGGCTGTATTTATTTTCGCGCTGATTGCCATTCCACACCTTTGGGTTTGGCTTACATTTTCTAGCTAGTATATGAAAGAATACGGATCAAGCGTACAAAAATTAGTGAACTACATCATGACGATCGAAGACCGAGAGCAACGCACGAAATACGCGTTTATCATGGTCGAGCTCATGAAACAGATTCACCCGAACATGAAGGATAATCAACAAGATTATTCGAAAAAGTTGTGGGATGATTTGTATATCATGTCCAACTTCGCGTTGGATGTACAAGGGCCCTTCCCTCCTCCTTCGCCAGAATCAGTCGGAAAAGCGCCGCGTAAGGTCGCGTATAACCAGCACCATCTAAAGTTCAAACACTATGGCCGCAATGTGGAATTGTTAATTCTGCGTGCCATCGCTGAAGAGAAATTAGAAGACAAAAAGATTCTAGTGGCCTATATCGCGCGTTTGATGAAAGGCTTCTACGTGACGTGGAACAAAGATTCCGTAGACGATTCGGTTATTTGGCAGAACATCAAAGAAATGTCGGAAAACCTATTAGGCAGCATCGTAGACGAACTTTCGCAAGAGACTTTAGGTCATGCCAAAGTCGCGAACAACGCCCGCAATGCCTATAACGCGCCGGAATATCCGAACAATTATAACAATCGGAACAATAACTTCCGGAAGAACAACAACTTCAGAAATAACAACAACAACCGAAATAATTTCCGTAAAAATAAGTAAGCACTATGGCATCATTTAAAGTAACCGGTGGCCGCCGGATGAAAGGGGAAATCACTCCGCAAGGAGCGAAAAACGAAGCATTGCAAATTTTGTGTGCCGTGGTTTTAACAGCTGAGCCTGTCACCATCCACAACATTCCAAACATTCGCGACGTCAATCAACTAATTGATTTACTGGGTGATATGGGCGTGAGCATGCGTCGTTTGTCTGAATCTAGTATCGAATTCGATGCGTCTCAAGTGAACATCGATTACCTAGAATCAGATACCTACAAGAAAAAAGCGGCTGCATTACGTGGTTCTGTGATGTTATTAGGGCCAACCTTGGCTCGCTTCAAAAAGGGACGTATTCCTTCCCCAGGTGGAGATAAAATTGGCCGTCGGCGTTTAGACACCCACTTTTTCGGTTTCATGAAATTAGGTGCCAAATTCAATTATAGCCCGGAAGATGGTGGTATTTACGAAGTAGATGCGTCACAATTGCAAGGTGCTTACATGTTATTGGATGAAGCTTCGGTAACGGGAACAGCGAATATTTTGATGGCTGCGGTATTAGCCAAAGGCAAAACAACGATCTACAATGCTGCTTGCGAGCCTTATTTACAGCAACTGAGTAAGATGTTGAACCGAATGGGTGCGAAAATCACCGGCATCGGATCGAACATGTTGGTAATCGACGGCGTAGACGTCCTTCACGGAACGGAGCACACGATGCTTCCG
>CAIUGL010000180.1 GCA_903898715.1 uncultured Cytophagaceae bacterium | reverse complement strand
TGGTACATTGAAGATAATGAAGTGAAGGAATATCCAGGTTCATTTGACGAATATGAAACATGGATGTCGACGCGCACCAGCGAACAAGCACCCGTTGCGAAAAGCAAAGAAAAACCTAAGCCCGAACTAGCTCCTGTAGAGGTTACACCTAAATCCAAATCCACGGAAAAGGAAATTGAGAAATTAGAGACTCAAATCATGACCTTGGAAAATGAATTAGAGACCATCGAACATGATATGGCGGCTTTGGCGCAAGCATCTAAATTTGATGATTTGAAAAATTTGGAGTTAAAGCGAAACGAAGTGCAGAATAAATTAGACGAGACAACGGCCTCCTGGGAATTACTAATCGGATAACATGAAACGAGGGCTTTTAATTTGCTTTCTTATTTTGTCCTCCACTTGGGCGTTTGCCCAAATAAATTCTACTATCCGTCGGGAGCATATCAAGACGGTTTATGTGGGTAATTTAGATCCCCAGCAATATATTCAAAGCCAACCGGTCATTGACATACACCAACAAGACGCTTGGTTTCTTTCATTTGACGATTTAGCCTTAAAGCCAAACCCATACTTTCTGCGCATTATTTCGTGTCAAGCAAACTGGACTCCGTCTTCACTTTCTGAAATTGAGTATTTACAAGACTTCAATGACATCCCTTTACGCGATGCAAAGTCATCTATGGGCACTAAAGTACCCTATTTACATTACCGAGTACCCTTACCCAAAGTGCGTATCTCGGGTAATTATATCGCACAGGTCTATGCGAACCGCAATAAGCGTGACACGGTATTTACGCAACGATTCTCCATTGTAGAAAATGAATTACAAGTGGGCGCCACCGTGCAATTCGGCCAAAACAATTCAAGCCGAGCCACAAGCCATGTCCTTCAAATTCAATTAAAATATCCGGACGGACTCATGATTCAGTCAGAGGATGACTTGCGCGTATTTGTCCGTAAAAACAATGAACCTGACTTCATCTTAAAAAACTTACCCAAACCAGTCATTAATGGTATGGATCGAACCATTCGGTTTCCATCTTTTAATCAAGAAAATAGTGTGCTAGCGGGTAATGAATATCGATTGATTGATTTACGCAGTGTGCAACAAAAATTGAATTTTGTTTCAAGCATTGATGAAAGGGAAACGGAAACCATCGTGAAAACGCAAGTGGAAGTTCCTCAAGGATTATATACTTATACAGAACGGAGGGATTTAAATGGCCATTACATTATCAGCAATTATGAGAACGTCCATGACACGCGCTATGCGGATTATGTCATTTGCCAGTTTAACTTAAAATCGACTAATCAAGCGCCCGAAGACGTCTATGTAACGGGTGGGTTTAATAATTATCAAAAGAATGCGACGAATAAAATGACCTATAATACTGCGACAGGTATGTATCAGGCCAATCTATTGTTAAAACAAGGAATATATAATTACCGATTTGAAACAAAAAACCCTTCCGATTATTTGGAAGGGAATTATGCTCAAACTGAAAATCAATACGATATTTTGGTTTACTATCGAAAGCCTGGAACACGCATAGATGCGCTGGTAGGCTTTCAACGGATCAACTCCATTCGTTAAACGTTAAATCGGAAATGCATGATATCACCGTCATGCACGATATAATCTTTCCCTTCTACACTAAGTTTACCAGCCTCTTTACAAGCCGCCTCACTTTTATATGTTTGGTAGTCGGCCATTTTTATTACCTCGGCACGAATAAATCCACGCTCAAAGTCTGTGTGAATCACACCTGCTGCTTGCGGTGCTTTCCAACCTTTTTGAATTGTCCATGCACGCACCTCTTGAACACCCGCGGTGAAATAGGTAATTAGGTTCAATAAAGCATAAGAACTACGAATCAACTTACTTAAACCTGACTCAGTTAATCCATATTCATTTAAAAACATTACGCGCTCTTCCTCTTCTTCCATTTCAGCAATTTGCGCTTCCAAAGCTGCACAGATCACAATAACCTCTGCATTTTCAGCTTGTACATTCGCACGCAAAGCGTCAACGTGTGCATTACCGCCTTTGGCAACTGAATCTTCATCTACATTCGCCACATAAATCACTGGCTTATCGGTCAATAAACATAATTCACCAATCGCCGTTTCACGTAATTCAGCATCCATTTCTACCGTTCTAGCTGAACGACCTGCTTCCAATGCCGATTTGAATTGTTGGACCGCCGCAAGTTCTTGCTTCGCTTTGGCATCTCCATTCTTAGCTGCACGTTCTATTTTTTGGATTTTTTTGTCAACTGACTCGAGGTCCTTCAACTGTAACTCCATGTCGATGATTTCCTT
>CAIUGL010000179.1 GCA_903898715.1 uncultured Cytophagaceae bacterium | reverse complement strand
GAAGGGGTCAAATTCAAGTCACATGTAGACGGAAGCTCACACTTTTTCAGCCCGGAAGGTGTGATGGATATCCAGCGGACCATTGGCGCAGATATCATCATGGCGTTTGACGAATGCACACCTTATCCGTGTACCTACGAATATGCGCGCAATTCGATGAACATGACCCATAGGTGGTTGGATCGTTGCATCACACGTTTTAACGAGACCGAGCCAAAGTACGGCTATGAGCAAACGCTTTTCCCGATTGTTCAAGGTAGCGTATACTCGGATTTACGAAAAATTTCAGCAGAATATATCGCGTCAAAAGGCGCATTTGGCAATGCTATTGGCGGATTATCAGTGGGGGAACCCATTGAAGATATGTACCAAATGGCCGATGAGGTTACGGATATTTTACCTAAAGACAAGCCCCGCTATTTGATGGGTGTGGGTACGCCGGCGAATATCTTGGAAGGAATTGCGTTGGGCATTGACATGTTTGATTGCGTCATGCCTACGCGGAATGCACGCAATGGCATGATATTTACGAGTCAGGGGACGATTAATATTCGCAATGAAAAGTGGAAAAATGACTTTTCGGTGATAGATCCGCAATTTGCTGATGGACTACATGGGCAATACACGAAAGCCTACTTGCGGCATTTGATTCGATGCGAGGAGATGCTTGGATCGATGATTGCGAGTGTTTGCAACCTCAGATTTTACCTTTGGATGGTAGGTGAAGCCCGCAAGGAGATTCAAGCAGGCACATTTACGGCGTGGAAAAACCGGATGGTTCCGCAATTCAGTCAGCGCCTATAATCACGGAATAGGCAATACCTTACTTTCTTTAAAACTAGACAAAATGACCATCGTGGATGTTGCCGCAACCTCCTCGATTTCGTTGATTTTCTCCAACATCAATTTTTGGTACGTCGATATATCCTTTGAAATAATCTTCAACATAAAGTCCCCAGAACCGGTCACATGGTGACATTCAATCACTTCCGGAATCAGGTTGATTTGTTGGACAAATGACTCCGTCACTTGCTTTTTATGTCCTGTTAGGGTTACTGTTACGAAGGTGCTTACGCCTAGGCCAACTTTATCTCTATCTACTTGAGCATGATAACTTTGAATGATTCCGAGCGACTCCAATTTCTTCACACGCTCCAGGGTTGGTGCCGGTGAAAGGCCTACTTCCTTGGATAATTGGGCATTCGTAATTTTCGCATTTTGCTGTAAAATCTCCAATAATTTATGGTCGATTTGGTCTAGTTTGTTGATGCTCATTTGTTGGTTTTAAAAGACAAAACTAAAGATTTTTTAAGGATTTTTTCGCTTCTCTCTTGCATAAATAACTTTAAGGTTCTACTTTTGTACCCACAAAACGCGAAAGTAGCTCAGCTGGTAGAGCGCGACCTTGCCAAGGTCGAGGTCGCGGGTTCGAACCCCGTCTTTCGCTCAAAACGAGAAGGCACCTCTAGGTGCTTTCAAGTTTTACAGGGCTGCCTGGGTGGTGGAACTGGTAGACACGCAGGACTTAAAATCCTGTGAGCCGAAACGCTCGTATGGGTTCGATTCCCATCCCAGGTACATAAATCGACGAAAACCTACTTAGGAAACTGAGTAGGTTTTTTGTATTTAAGACGTTGGACTTTAGACGTTGGACGTTAGACGTTGGAAACTGGACACTGGCAAAATGCCGAGATCAGAAGTTTAACGAATCAGCGCGAAAAACCAAACCATCAAACGTCTAAAGTCCAACGTCTAGCGTCTAACGTCTAGCCTCCAGCGTCCAATGTTTATTTGCAAGTCCCCCACACAATTGTTAGTTTGCGGTATATTTAACAACCACCCATGCGAATTCTCTTATTTTTCCTACTGAGCATTGCCAGTGCATCAGCCCAAATCCTCTCTCCTATTCAGAAGTCTCATCCACAAATGGATGATAAGCGTTTGGCCTTAATCGATTCAACGATGAACGAATACGTAGCCAAAGGGTGGTTGGCCGGCGCCGGAACACTCATCGTAAAAGACAATGCAGTCGTTTACTACAAAGGACATGGCTATTCAGATTTGGCGAATAAAAAACCGATGCCTGCCGATGCGATTTACCGCATTATGAGCCAAACAAAAGCCATCACGAGCTTTGGCATCATGCAATTATTCGAACAAGGTTTATTGCGTTTAGATCAACCCGTTGCCGATTTTATCCCCGAATACGAAAATCAAACGGTCTTAAAAGATTTCAATCCCGCAGATTCCAGCTACACCACCGAGCCCGCCAAACGTAAAATCACCATCCGCGACCTGCTCACACACCGCTCAGGCATCGACTACGCCGCAATCGGTTCCGATAAAATGAAAGCCATTTATGCCAAAGCCGGCATTCCTTCCGGTTTAGGAAATTTCAATTCCCAATTGCTCGATAAAATGAAGGCCTTAGGGCGTTTGCCACTGGTGCACCAACCGGGTGAAAAATTCACGTATGGACTAAATACCGATTTACTGGGTTGCCTTATTGAGGTTATCTCTGGGAAAACATTGGAAGTATATTTCAACACGCAGATCTTTGAGCCACTTGGCATGAAGGATACGTATTTTACGGTTCCATTGGAAAAAGCAGCGCGTATGCCGAAGGTGTATACGGAAGATGCCAACAAGCAAATTATTCCATGGGCGCCTACTTTCCGGAACTTAGATCCAAACTATCCATTATTCCCGAAAGAATATTTTTCAGGCGGAGCAGGTTTATCATCAACCGCGTTTGATTATGCTATATTCCTTCAAATGTTGTTGAATGGTGGCGTTTACAATGGTAAACAATTACTAGGCCGCAGAACAGTTGAAGTCATGCTCAGCCCACAATACGACATCACAAACACAGAGAAAGATTTGTTCAGCTTAGGTTTCTCCTTAACCTCGAAAAAATCATCTTATTTAGGCATGCGTTCCGAAGGATCGTTTAGTTGGGGCGGCTATTATGG
>CAIUGL010000178.1 GCA_903898715.1 uncultured Cytophagaceae bacterium | reverse complement strand
TTTGGCGGCGCGGTCTTTCACGGATCCGCCAGGATTATTTCCTTCCAACTTGCCCAATATCCGGACACGCGGGTTTGCATGTAGTTTGGTTAATTCAACGAGGGGCGTGTTGCCAACTAGCTCTAATAATGTCGACATCCTATTCTTCGATTACTTTTAAATTTTCTTGGTGGTAAATTTTGGTATTGGGGGCCACGGAACGCGTTAGCCAGACGTTTCCGCCGATGATCGAGTCTTTACCTACAATCGTTTCTCCACCTAAAATCGTGGCTCCGGAATAAATCACTACACCATCTTCAATCGTAGGATGGCGTTTGGTGGAGGCCATCGATTTAGCCACCGAAAGTGCACCGAGCGTTACGCCTTGATACAATTTCACCCGTTCGCCGATCACACAGGTCTCTCCAATGACAATTCCTGTTCCATGATCCATGAAGAAATAAGGCCCTATTTCCGCACCTGGGTGTATGTCAATTCCTGTTTTGGAATGGGCATATTCGGTTAGAATTCGGGGCATTAAGGGGACATTTTCTTGTTGCAATCCATGTGCTAATCGGTAAAATGCCATGGCATAAAATCCTGGATAGGTCCGTATGACTTCATAGTCTGTGGTTGCCGCCGGATCTCCATCGACCATCGCTTGGACGTCGGTGAGTAACAAATCATAAATTCCAGGAATCCGCTGCATGTAGCTTTGGGTGATCTCTTGCGGGCTCGCAGGTAAATCATGACTCATGGTGTGCAAAATACTTTCAAGGCCATTTTCGATACTTTCCCAGATTAATTGAAGGTCTGCCAAATTCACAATCTGCTTCCGCGTTTGCTCAGGAAAGAGTGTTAAGACTATTTTAGTAAATAGTTTCTTGATATCAGACGTTGCTGGAAACGGCTTCGTTTGGGTATGTCGGCCTAATATTTGTTTTAAAAATGCTTCGTTCATTTGTTCTTAGTGAATAAAGGATGGGCCATAACAGCATCTGTTTGTACCATGGGGTCACATGATTCAACCACCAAGCGGTGGATATTTTCTTTCGCGCGAATTTCCAATCCATGCACATAGGCCTTGTCATAATAGTTCAAGGTGATGGCGGCTACTTCAGAGAAATCCCCTGTTTCTAATGCTTCTTGCGCATTTTTATAATGATCTCCGCCGAGGCGTTTTTTGATTTTATCGATGGCTCGGGCTAAATCTTCTTTGGGGTAATGGGCATATACCTCGACCAAATGAGGTAAGCGATATTGTGCATCTATGTCTAAAAACAATACAGGCGCGGCACGTAATTGATCGTAAAAGGAAGCACCCATAAATACTTTTCCGATGTGCCTACTTTCATCCTCGACCCAAATGGGCTTTGTATAATCCATTTGCATCAATTGTTCTACGAGTACATTTTCAAAATGTTCGGACGTCGGTTGCTCTTCCAAGCCCAGATGCCCAAATGCCGAGCCCCGGTGATGTGCGATTCCTTCTAGGTCAATGACCTGCAAGCCTCGCTTTTGCATTTCTAATAGGATATCGGTTTTCCCACTTCCTGTTTTCCCGCCCAAAACAATGAGGGGAATCGTTTCCTCAAATTTCGACAGGACAAAATTGCGGTAGGCCTTATACCCACCCACCAGTAATTTTACTTGGATACCTGCTGTTTCTAGGAGCCACGCCATGCTACCTGAGCGCATGCCACCGCGCCAGCAATGGACGTATACGGTATTGTTGACCGCCAATTTTTTGGCTTGTTTGACCCATTTGGCCAGTTTCGGGCCCACGAATTCTAGTCCCAGTTCTACCGCGGCATCCTTTCCTGCTTGTTTATAGATGGTTCCTACACGCGCACGTTCCTCATCCGTAAATAGCGGAAATGAAATTGCCCCGGGAATATGTGCCCGCTGGAATTCCCCTGGCGAACGCACGTCGAGAATCGGCCCTTGTGAGGCGGCCGTGACAAATGCGTTGGGGTCTAATTTTTCAGGCATCTAGTGGTTGAGTACAGTTAATTCAAATGAAAGTGGATCAAATGCGGCATAAAGCTTGGCTAAAAACGCAGGGTCCGACATATAAAATTCCAGGAAATTCGTGTATCGCTCCTGCCAATGTCCTTCGGGGAATAAATCCTGCTTCACAGCAGCTAGTTGGCGCAATCCAGTCTCCTGATTTCGTTCCTCTGCCTTGCGCATTTTCTTTGTCAACCGGTCTAATCCTTTTTGCCAACGTGTTTCCTCGGCTAGAACCGCGGGCTCTAAGGT
>CAIUGL010000177.1 GCA_903898715.1 uncultured Cytophagaceae bacterium | reverse complement strand
GCAAGGTCGTTTCCGTCAAAACTTATTAGGTAAGCGTGTCGATTATTCAGGTCGTTCGGTTATCGTGGTAGGTCCAGAATTGAAAATGCACGAGTGTGGTCTTCCTAAGGATATGGCGGCAGAATTATTCAAGCCGTTTGTGATCCGTAAGTTGATCGAGCGTGGTATCGTAAAAACAGTTAAGTCTGCGAAGAAAATTGTTGACCGTAAGGATCCAGTAGTTTGGGATATTTTGGAAAATGTGATGAAAGGACACCCAGTTCTTTTAAACCGTGCTCCTACGTTACACCGTTTGGGTATCCAAGCGTTCCAACCGAAATTGATCGAAGGAAAAGCGATCCAATTGCACCCATTAACATGTACGGCATTTAACGCCGATTTCGATGGTGACCAGATGGCGGTTCACGTTCCACTAGGACATGAAGCGATTTTGGAAGCCTCGTTATTAATGCTTGCATCACATAACATCTTGAATCCAGCGAATGGTGCGCCTATTACGGTACCATCTCAGGACATGGTGTTAGGTTTATATTATGTAACTAAAGGACGTAAGTCGACTCCAGACCACAAAGTGGCAGGTGAAGCGTCTCGTTTCTACGGATTTGAGGAGGTTGTTATCGCCTTGAACGAGAAGAAATTGTCTAAGCACGCGAACATCGTGGTGAAAGCTACAGTTCGTAAGGAAGATGGTACATTGGTTCAAGAAATGGTGGAAACTGTTGCGGGTCGTGTATTGTTCAACTTATGTGTTCCTGAGCAAGTAGGTTACATCAATGAGTTATTGACAAAGAAGAAGTTGCAACAAATCATCTCACACGTTCACAAGATCTGTGGTATGGCTCGTACAGCGCAATTCTTGGATGATATCAAAGAATTAGGTTTCCAACAAGCCTTCCACGGTGGTTTATCGATGGGTATTGGTGATGTTCAAATTCCTGCGGAGAAAGCTTCATTAGTGAAGAAAGCACAGGATGATGTTCAAGCAGTTTGGGACAACTACTTAATGGGTTTAATCACAGATAACGAGCGTTACAACGCAGTTATTGACATCTGGACAAAAGTTAACTCGAAAATTACCGAGACTTTGATGAAGCAGATGGAGGAGGATAACCAAGGATTTAACGCGATCTACATGATGATGCACTCAGGAGCCCGTGGTTCTCGTGAGCAGATTCGCCAACTAGGTGGTATGCGTGGTTTGATGGCTAAGCCTCAGAAGAACTTACAAGGTTCAGTAGGTGAAATCATCGAAAACCCAATCCTTTCTAACTTTAAAGAAGGTCTTGACGTATTAGAGTACTTTATCTCAACACACGGTGCGCGTAAAGGTTTGGCAGATACTGCCTTGAAAACAGCCGATGCGGGTTACTTGACGCGTCGTCTACATGACGTAGCGCAAGACGTTATCGTGAACGAAGAAGATTGCGGTACCTTACGTGGTATTGAAGTATTCCCATTGAAAGATAATGACGAGATCATCGAGCCATTATCTGAGCGTATTTTAGGTCGCGTTTCTGTACACGATGTGATTGACCCAGTTTCAGGCGAAATGATCGTTGAGTCAGGCGAAGAGATCACAGAAATCGCAGCGCAAAAAATCGACGAAACTGCCATCGATTCGGTAGAAATTCGTTCGGTATTAACGTGCGAAACGCGTAGTGGTGTTTGTGCGAAGTGTTATGGACGTAACTTGTCTACGGCACGCATGGTGAACATCGGTGAGGCGGTTGGTGTAATCGCATCTCAGTCTATCGGTGAGCCAGGAACGCAGTTGACATTACGTACCTTCCACGTGGGTGGTACAGCACAAAACGTTTCATTAGACGCAAGTGTTAAAGCTAAGTTTGATGGCGTTGTGAACTTTGAAGAAGTTCGTACGGTAACATCTACGGATGCAGATGGTAACCCAACTGAAATCGTAATGGGTCGTTCGGGTGAGGTTCAAATTGTTAACCCGGCTAACAAGCAGGTGTTGATTTCGAACAACGTTCCTTACGGTTCATTCTTACGTGTGAAAGAAGGTCAAGCGATCAAAAAAGGCGAAGAAATTTGCGTTTGGGATCCATACAATGCGGTAATCCTTTCTGAGGCTGAAGGTAAAATTGAATTCGAGGCAATCGAAGAAAACAATACCTACAAAGAGGAAGCGGATGAGCAAACAGGTATGCGTGAGAAGGTGATCATCGAGTCGAAAGACAAGACGAAAAACCCATCCGTAATCATTACAGCAAAAGGCAAAGAGGATTTGGTATACAACGTTCCAGTAGGTGCTCGTTTAACCATCAGCGACGGGGAGAAAATCAAAGCGGGTCAAATTATCGCGAAGATTCCACGTGCAGCAGGTAAAACGCGTGACATTACAGGAGGTCTACCACGTGTAACGGAATTATTCGAAGCACGTAACCCTTCTAACCCAGCAGTCGTTTCTGAAATTGACGGTGTAATTTCATACGGTGTCATCAAACGTGGTAACCGTGAAATTATCGTTACGCCAAAAGAAGGAACAGAGCGTCGTTACTTAGTGCCATTGACTCGTTTCATCTTGGTACAAAATAATGACTTCGTACGTGCAGGTATGCCATTATCGGATGGTGCAATTACGCCATCAGATATCTTAAAAATCAAGGGGCCAACAGCGGTTCAAGAATACTTAGTTAATGAGATCCAAGATGTATACCGCTTACAAGGGGTAAAAATCAACGATAAGCACATCGAGTGTATTGTACGCCAAATGATGCAGAAAGTGGAGATCCTTGAGCCAGGTGATACGCAATTCTTACAAGGTCAAAACGTTGATCGTTTTGTCTTCCGTCAAGAAAATGACTTGATCCTAGACAAGAAAGTAATCTTAGACGCAGGTGATTCTGAGAAATACAAAGCAGGTATGATCCTTACAGCACGCGCTTTACGTGATGAGAACTCATCATTGAAACGCCGTGACTTGAAGTTGATGAAAGTACGTGACGCGCAAGCAGCCGTTTCTTCATCTAACTTACAAGGTATCACACAAGCTTCGTTAGGTACAGATTCATTTATCTCAGCTGCATCGTTCCAGGAAACTACGAAAGTACTTTCTGAGGCTTCGATCCGCGCGAAACAAGATACCCTAGACGGCTTGAAAGAGAACGTTATTGTGGGTCACTTGATTCCAGCTGGTACAGGTGTTCGTCGCTACCAAAACATTCTAGTCACTTCGGCTGAAGAAATGAAGCAACTAGAAAAAGCGACAGCTACTGAAGTAGAAGAGGTAAAAGAAAGTGTAGCTAACTAGTTAGACGCTGGACGTTAGACGCTAGACGTTAGACGTTGGATAATTTAAATTAGCCCTGAGCATTCACTTGTTCAGGGCTTTTTTTATGGGGCCTGGGACTCATTTTGATAGGTCTTATGTTTTTGCCAATATCTTGGATTTAGTATGCCCACAGGCTCTAAAAGGCCTATTTTTCGTCCGACACCCCCTTGAATCAAGGATGTTGGGGTTTTCCCGATTTTTCATTCTCCTGCTTATGTCGCAATTTCAGGGAAGCAATCTAGGCGATTGTGTACCTAACCAACTAGCAGATGAATTCAGTAGCAGACAACGTTACCCATACGGTCGAAAATCTATGGGCCAAAACCCAGGTAAACACCCGCTCCATTTACCTAGTCATCGTCCTACTGATGCTCAGTTTCCTCTTTTCCCTCCCCTATATATTTGTTGACATCAGCTCCCAAAGTCGCGGCATCGTCCGTAGCTCATTTGAAAATGCGCCTATTACGAACATGGTTGCGAGTCGGATTTTGTCGGTACATTTTCAAGCGAACCAACAAGTCGCCAAGGGCGATACATTATTTATTTTGGATCCTGGCATCCTGAACACAGAGCTGAAACTAACCACCGGGAAGCTCATCCAAAATCAACAGGAATTAGCCGATTTGACACGCGCGCTGCGCGGTTCAGATTTGTCCTTTGGGCAGTTGGCCATGCAGGCCGACTACGCCCAATACCAAGCGCAGTTGCAAGAACTAGGCGGAAAGGTAAATCAGGCGGAAATGACCTTGAAACGCAATCAACTTTTATTCGATGCACGCGTGATTCCCCCGCTCGAATATGAACAACATGTACAAGCATTGCGCGAAATCAAAGACCAATTCAACCTCGTGACGAAGAAACAACGGAATCAATGGGAACGCCAACGGACCGAGCTGGAAATCAATAAGCAGGCCCAACAAGCGAATTTGAAAAAACTAAGCCTCGAGCAAAAACACTATGTCATAACGGCCCCGATCTCAGGAACAATCGTAAACTATAAAGGCTACACGGCCGGGACCTTTGTGAATAACGCCCATGTTATTGCGGAAATATCCCCAGACCAAAAGCTACTAGTCGAATGTTTAGTCCCCACGCAAGACATTGGCTTAGTCCACGCGACGCAACGGGTCCGCTTTCAAATGGATGCCTATAATTATAATTACTGGGGATTTGTGGAGGGCGAGGTGGTGGATATAGACAAACACGTCAGCCAACAGAACGATCAGCTCTATGTTAAAGTCCGATGTAAACTGAATCGCATGCACCTTAAACTCAAGAATGGATATCAAGCAGGCATTCGAAAAGGGATGACCCTATCGGCACATTTTATCGTGACACGCAGAAGTTTGTATCAATTATTGTTTGATCAGGTAGATGCTTGGTTGAATCCGATCACCAACGGACAAAAATCATAATATGGCCTCTATTCGGGTAAAACAGCACGATATCAAGGATTGTGGTGCTGCCTGTTTGGCTTCGGTGGGCAATCATTATCGAGTTCAAATTCCCATTGCGCGGATTCGCCAGCTCGCCAGTACGGATTTACGGGGAACTACGATATTGGGTCTGAGTCAGGCTGCTGAAAAAATGGGATTTAAAGCGAAGGGGATCCGCGGAAATTGGGAAGTTCTGTCTGAAATACCACTTCCCGCAATTGCTCACCTGCATCTAAAAAATGGCTTGCAGCATTATGTAGTCATTCATCGTGTACATGCACGCCAGTTGACCGTCATGGATCCTGCCACAGGTACCCTAGAAAAATACACCCAGGAAAATTGGATGGAAGTTTGGACGGGAATTGTGCTATTAATCATCCCAGGAGCCTCTTTTGTGCCTTTTTCAACCGGGAGTACCCCCCTATTTAGATTATGGAAATTAATTGAGCCGCATCGGGTGATTTGGTTACAGGCCATTTTAGGTGCGTTCGTCTATACGCTGCTTGGATTAGGGATGTCGGTGTATATTCAGAAAATCACCGACTATGTACTGGTAGATGGCAACCGAAATCTGCTGAATTTATTGAGCGTCGGGATGCTGGGGATCGTATTGCTTCAAGTATTTATTGGGGCGAATAAATCGTTGATGGTCATGAAGACAGGAATGCAAATGGATGCACGTTTATTGCTGGGCTATTACCAACATGTCTTGCAATTACCCCAGGTATTCTTTGATACCATGCGCGTGGGAGAGATTACTTCCCGACTAAACGATGCGATAAAAATCCGCCATTTTATAAATGATGTTGCCATGGAATTATTGGTGAATTGTTTTGTGCTACTCTTTACGCTGGCGCTCATGTTTCGCACATTTGGACCTATGGCGATGTTATTGATTTGGGCCATTCCGGCCTATGGGCTGGTGTATTGGCTAACAAACTGGCAAAATAAACGGATGGAAAGGCGGCTAATGGAAGATGCCGCACAAGTTGAAATCCATGTAGTGGAATCCTTGCAACATAGTAGGTCTATTAAGGAGTTTGGCATTGCATCATTTATCCAGCAAAAAGCGGAAAACAGATTTGTCAAATTATTGCTTACAGCCTATCAGGGAGGCAAAAATGCACTGTTTACGGCCAACAGTACCCTTTTGATTTCACAGGTCGTGACGATTGTTGTCTTGTGGCAGGGAGCGGGCTATGTGCTGGATCGGTCGATTAGTCCAGGTGAATTATTCTCGTTTTATGCGCTGGTGGGATTTGTTACGAATCCCATGCAAGCGCTGATGGGTGCGAATAAAGCAATCCAACATGCCTTAATTGCTTCTGAGCGTTTATTTGATATCATGGATTTGGAAGTAGAGGAAAATGAGGGGACCATGGCCTTAGCTAAGACGGATCTAGGCGACATTCGACTTACGCAAGTAGACTTTATGTACGGAACTCGGACCCGGGTTTTAGAATCATGTTCGCTCTGTTTTAAGTTAAACCAATGGACTGCTGTCGTGGGTGAAAGTGGCTCGGGCAAGAGTACCTTGTTTGCGTTGATTCATAAACTCTATCCCATTTCAAGTGGACAAATACACGTGGGGAAGCACGATATCCGGTTAATTGATTCCCAAAGTTTGCGTAAGATGATTCGGCTCGTGCCCCAACAAGTCGAACTATTTGCCGGAAATGTGATTGAAAATATTGCATTGGGGGAAGCGGAACCCGACATTAAACGGGTGGTCGAATTGTGTCAACATGTGGGTATTGCATCCGTTATTGAACAACTACCTAGTACTTATCTGAGTTTATTGGGCGAAAATGGCGCCATGCTTTCGGGTGGCCAAAAACAACGGATTGCGATTGCGCGCGCCTTATATCAGGATCCTGACATTTTACTCCTGGACGAAGCCACCTCAGCTTTGGATGCCTACGGGGAATCTGAAATACAGACCGGATTGAAGGAATTTATGGCACGAGGTAAGACCATTATTTCAATCGCGCATCGCTTATCAAGCATCGTAGACGCAGATCAGATTGTTTTTTTGCGAGATGGACGCATGTCAGAAGTGGGAACCCATGTAGAATTAGTGGGGAAACAAGGGGACTATTGGCGAATGTGGCAAAAACAACATGGGATTCTCCGAGTAGATTCGTAATTTGACGGCTTATTCGAAAAATTATGGAAAACCAATCAGAAGAAAATCAGCTTAATATTGAATTACCTGAAGAGTTGGCAGAAGGCGCCTATGTGAATTTAGCCTTGATCGCCCATTCGCCATCCGAATTTGTGATGGATTTTATCCGCATTTTACCGGGCTTACCCAAAGGAAAAGTGAAGTCCCGCGTGGTGATGACACCCGATCACGCGTACCGCTTGATGTTGGCATTACAAGAGAACATGCAGAAATATGAGGAGAGTTTTGGCCCTATCAACAAAGATGGAAGTGATGGCGGCTTTGATTTTCCTATGAATTACAATGGCCCGATAGGCGAAGCGTAAACGTTTTAGATTTTTTTATTTCAGAAAAGCACGTTTTTTTCCGGCTTTTCGGGTAAAAAAAGTGCTCTAATTGCTTTTAAATCAAAACACCAGCGTAACGTATGCCCATTTTATCCAAACAAAATTTAGCCGCCGGATTTACATCCACCATCCCGGTTCAATTACCCAAACAAGAAGTTTTTTCCTATCCTGAAAAAGTGCTGCAATTTGGCACGGGCGTATTGCTGCGTGGTCTATGCGATTATTACATCGACAAAGCGAATTGCCAAGGGATTTTCAAAGGACGGGTTGTATTGGTAAAATCTACGGATCGTCCAGGTGCAGACGCGTTTACGGAACAAGATGGCTTATTTACGCATTGTATTAAAGGCATCGACAACGGCAAGGCCATCGAGGAAACGGTAGTCAATGCATCGATTTCACGTACGTTGACCGCAGCGACAGAATGGAACGCTATTTTGGAATTGGCGCAAAGTGCGGACATGCAGGTGATTATTTCAAATACTACCGAAGTAGGCATTCAATATGTGGCTAAAGACCCAATTTCGGGAGGAAGCCCAAAATCCTTCCCCGCTAAATTACTCGCATTTTTAGTTGCTCGTTTCGACCACTTCAAAGGGTCTGCGGAATCGGGCATGGTGATTGTGCCTACGGAGTTGATTATCAATAATGGTGATGCGCTAAAAGACATCGTCTTGAAATTAGCAACGGATCACCAGTTGCCAGCGGCGTTTATTACGTGGCTAAACACACACAACCATTTCTGTAATTCCTTAGTGGACCGCATCGTTCCTGGCGCACCTGATGCGCAAACAAACGCGGCCATTTGTGCTGATTTAGGCTATTCAGATAAGAATTTAATTATTTCCGAAGTATATAGTTTGTGGGCAATCCAAGGTGGTAGCCGTGTAAAAGACGTTTTAAGTTTTGCCAAAGCTGACGCTGGAGTTGTCATTGCAGAGGACATCGAAATCTACCGCGAATTGAAACTTCGTCTATTAAATGGGACACATACACTGATGTGCGGTATGTCTTATTTACTCGGTTTTCGCCTCGTGAAAGATGTGATGGCCAACGGCTACTTAAGCAAACTGGTGATGAATTTAATGTTGAGCGAACTCGCGCTGGCTATTCCGTACAAAATGGATTTCAAAGTAGCGGACCGTTTTGGGCGTTCGGTATTAGATCGATTCCGTAATCCATTTATCAATCACAAATTGATTGATATCACGGTTCAATACACAACCAAAATGCGGATGCGTAATGTGCCCTTATTGGTTAATTACTACAAGGAATTTGGCAAAGCGCCTGAATTATTTGCCATGGGATTTGCCGCATATTTGCAGTTTATGCATGCGGTGAAGGAAGAAAATGGCAAGTACTTTGGTGATTCAAATGGTGAGCTCTATCCAATCAATTGCGATTATGCTGGCTATTTTTATGAAGCTTGGAAAGACTTTGATTTGAAAAAAATATTAGCGGACACAAGCCTTTGGGGTGCTGATTTAAGTGCATTACCTGGCTTTGAACAAGCGGTACAGAAATACGTATAGATCCTATGAAAGCATTTTTAAACGCAGATTTTATATTACAAACGGCTACAGCGCAAAAATTATATCATGATTTTGCGGCCGACATGCCTATTATCGATTATCATAATCACTTGGTTCCGCAGCAAATCGCTGAGGATAAACAGTTTGATAACATCACACAAATTTGGCTATATGGCGATCACTACAAATGGCGTGCGATGCGTGCGCATGGTGTAGATGAAAAATACATTACGGGTAACGCAAGTGACGAGGAGAAATTCATGAAATGGGCTGAAACGGTTCCGTATACCATGCGTAATCCGCTGTATCACTGGACACATTTAGAGTTGCAGCGGTATTTCGGTGTGACGGAATTATTGAATGCGGAATCAGGTAAGCGTATTTACGACCATTGCTCTGCACTGCTTCGTACCAAGGAATACTCGGTCAAAAACCTATTGTTAAAAATGAATGTGAAGGCGCTCTGCACGACGGATGATCCGATCGATGATTTGGCGTATCACAAACAAATAGCGGCGAGTGGATTTAGCGTCAAAGTTTTACCTACGTTCCGTCCAGATAAAGCGATGGGTGTCGATGATGAAATCGTGTTTATCGAGTATGTCAATGCGCTCGCGGCTGCGGCTGGGGTGAGCATTCGGACGCTTGCCGACTATAAATCAGCGATTACGTCGCGCCATGATTTTTTCCATGCGGCAGGTTGTCGATTAAGTGATCACGGGCTAGAGCATATCTATGCAGAAGAATTTACGGAGGAAGAAATCGAACATATCTTTGAGCGATTAATCACGGGTAAATCCTTGAATAAAAAAGAAAAATGGCAATTTAAATCGGCCATGCTCATCTATTTTGCGCATTTAGATCATGCGCGTGGTTGGACGCAACAGTTCCACCTAGGTGCCCTTCGCAATAACAATGCGCGTTTATTAGGTGCTTTGGGACCTGACACTGGGTTTGATTCCATCGGTGATTTTGAGCAAGCGAAACCACTATCGGCATTCTTAAATCGCCTGGATTCCACGAACCAACTAGCCAAAACAATTCTATATAATCTGAACCCGCGGGATAATGAATTATTCGCTGCAATGACGGGGAATTTTCAAGATGGAACGCTAGTAGGTAAAATACAATTTGGCTCAGGCTGGTGGTTTTTAGATCAAAAAGATGGGATGGAAAAGCAGATCAATGCGCTTTCTAACATGGGTATGTTGAGCCACTTTGTGGGGATGTTGACAGACTCACGCAGTTTCCTTTCTTTCCCACGTCATGAGTATTTCCGCCGAATCTTGTGTAATTTGATCGGCAATGATGTGGAAAATGGCGAATTGCCGGCCGACATGCCTTGGTTAGGGAAGTTAGTGCAAGACATTTCGTACACCAACGCATCTGAATTTTTTAATTTCGAATAAGCATGAAAAAAGTAGTCACCTTCGGAGAAATCATGGGCCGCTTAAGCCCTCCGGGACATGGTCGCATTATACAAGCGCAATCACTTAACATCACGTATGGTGGTGGTGAGGCAAATGTCGCGGGAGGTTTAGCCCATTTAGGGATTCCTGCCAAACATGTGACGCGCTTCCCAGCGAATGAACTAGGCAAAGCCGCTGCAGGATATTATGCGCAAGTGGGTGTAGATACCTCGGACATGGTTTATGGCGAAGGCCGTCTAGGTCTATATTTTGTGGAGTTTGGTGCAGCGATGCGCCCGAGTAAAGTGACGTATGACCGGTCTGATTCGGCATTTGCCAATTTGGATCCGGCTGAATTTAATTGGACTGAAATATTAAAAGATGCTTGTTGGTTCCATTGGACAGGCATTTCCCCTGCCATCTCAGAATCTGCTGCGCAAGCCTTGCGCGATGCGATTGCTACGGCAAATGCCATGGGCATCACGGTTTCAGCGGATGTGAACTACCGTAAAAATTTATGGAAATATGGCAAAACGGTTCAAGAAGTTATGCCGGAATTAATTGCAGGCTGTGATATCATTGTGTGTGGCAAAGGAGATGCTGAAGATATTTTGGGTATCGTCCCTGATGGCAGCACCAAGAGCGGTTGGCATTCCGTTTGCAAGCAAATCATGGGTCAATTCCCACGCTTAAAGAAAATCATCAATACCAAACGTGGTCAAATTTCGGCATCGCAAAATACGCTTTCAGCTGTTTCGTTTGATGGCGATAAAGTATTGAAATCTGATACCGTTGAGATTACGCAAATTGTAGACCGTATTGGAGGTGGAGACGCATTTATGGCGGGATATATTTACGGAAATTTGATTTATGCGGACGAGGCACAGTCCTTGGCATTTGCGGTGGCGGCATCGGCATTGAAGCATACGATTGAGGGGGACATTAATTTGGCCAACTTAGATGAAATAGAAACAGTAATGAAAGGCGACTTGAGTGGCCGGTTAAATAGATAATTATGGCTAGAAATAGTTCGGCGGTGGTTTACCAGCGCATTGCAGAGACACCCATTGTTCCCTTATTTTTTAATGCAGATTTGGGCGTTGCCAAATCGGTGTTAAAAGCCTGTTACGATGGAGGAATTCGCGTGTTTGAATTTACCAATCGCGGGGTGGAAGCGCCGGCGATTTTTGCCAAGTTAACCGATTATTGTGAGCAGGAATGCCCGGATTTGGTATTAGGAATTGGAACCATTTATGACGCCAAACAAGCGTCTGAATTCATTCAAATGGGTGCTGATTTCATGCTACAGCCCTTCACAACTCCTGAAGTAGGTGAAATTTGCGCCAAACATGATGTGCCTTGGATGCCGGGGACGATGACCTTAACGGAGATTCGTAATGCTGAAGTGTTGGGTGCGAAGATTGTGAAGATTTTTCCAGGCAATGTGGTCGGGCCAGCTTTTGTGAAAGCGATTAAAGGACCGATGCCGCATTCAAAAATTATGGTGACGGGTGGTGTGGAGCCGACGCACGAGAGCATGAAAACCTGGTTTGATGCAGGAGCCGCTGTCGTGGGTATGGGATCGCAATTATTTCCACCTGCGTTAATTGCCAAACAAGATTACCAAGGAATTTCGAATACGATTAGTGATTTAATACAAATTTATCGGGGCTTATAAACCTCACCCAAAACCCTCTAAACCATGAATAAAATAGGAACGTACCGCTGGCGAATTTGCGCATTGCTATTTTTCGCCACCACGATTAATTACTTGGATCGCCAGGTGATTGGTTTATTAAAACCCGTGTTAGAAGATCAGTTCAACTGGTCAGAGACGGACTATTCGAATATTGTCATCACATTTCAGGCGGCATATGCCATCAGTTTATTGGGTTTTGGTGGGATTATTGATCGCATTGGAACTAAGCTTGGCTATTCGATTTCGATTGTCGTTTGGAGTATCGCGGCGATGTTGCATGCGATGGCGACAGGCACAATGAGTTTTGCATTTATGCGTGGGTTGTTGGGCCTAGGCGAAGCGGGTAATTTCCCTGCGGCGATTAAGACGACGGCTGAATGGTTTCCTAAAAATGAACGTGCTTTAGCGACGGGGATATTTAATTCGGGAGCAAATATTGGCGCTGTAGCTGCCCCTATTTTGGTGCCTTGGATTTTAGGTATTTACGGTTGGGAAATGGCCTTTATTGTCACTGGGGCCATTGGATTTATTTGGTTGATTTTTTGGTGGTTTTATTACGAGGTTCCTTCGAAACACAAGATGCTTTCTAAGGAAGAGTTCGATTACATTCATGCGGATAAAGAGGAGAAAGATGAGAATCAGGATCCGGTTAAATGGAGTCGTTTATTTGGGTTTAAGCAGACGTATGCATTTGTGTTTGGAAAGATGTTTACGGATCCAATTTGGTGGTTTTTCTTGTTCTGGTTGCCTTCGTATTTCAGTGAGCGTTTCCAATTGGATTTGAAGAAGCCGAGTTTGGAATTGATTATTGTATATACGGCAACGACCATTGGGAGTATCGGTGGCGGCTGGTTGTCTGGCTATTTGATTAATAAGGGATGGCCATCATTTAAGGCGCGTAAGTATTCGATGCTGGGATTTGCCTTAGCGGTTGTGCCGATTATGTTGGCGCGTTACTGTGAAAACATCTGGCAAGCGGTTGCCTTAATTTCCTTAGCAGCGGCAGCGCATCAGGCTTGGAGTGCGAATATTTATTCGATTGCGACAGACATGTTTCCGAAGAAGGCCGTTAGTTCGGTGATTGGTATTGGAGGGATGGCTGGATCTGTGGGTGGTATTTTCTTCCCGATGATTGTGGGGGCTCTACTTGATAAATATAAGTTATTAGGTAATATCAATGATGGCTATAATATCATCTTCTTATTGTGCGGAAGTGCTTACATATTAGCTTGGGCGATCATTTACACCTTGGCGCCAAAACTGGAGACAGCGAATATCGATTAATTGATATACTTTTTTTATGCCCCAAGCGTTAGCTTTGGCACACCTTAAAGGTGTGCCAAAGCTTAAGTAATCTCAAGTGTTTACGATTTCATAATGCTCCGTTAATTCAGGCCTTATATACGCCATGTATTTTTGTTAAACCAAATTACATGCCATGCGGCCAACCTACAAGACAATCGTCATCTCCGACTTACACCTAGGGAGTAAAGGAGCAAAAGCCAAAGAAGTTAATGAATTCCTAAGAGCAAATTCCTGCCACCAGCTAATCCTAAATGGAGACATCATTGATGGTTGGCAATTAAAAAAAGGAGGTTCTTGGAAAAAGAAACATACCGGATTCTTTCGCGCCGTCCTTAAAATGATGGACCGCTTTGATACGGAAGTTATTTACCTACGCGGTAACCACGATGACTTTTTGGAACAGATTTTGCCCTTGAAAATTGGAAAGCAATTTTCGATCCGACAAGATTACATGTTGTCCACGCATGGTAAAAAATATTTCATCACACACGGCGATATCTTCGATAGCATCACGAGTCAAATGAAATGGCTTGCCTATTTAGGAGACATTGGTTATACGTTTCTATTGTGGTTGAATAAATGGTATAATCAATACCGCAGCTGGCAAGGAAAACCGTACTATTCACTATCTCAAGTCATCAAGCAAAAAGTTAAAGCGGCCGTAAATTTCATCTCCGATTTCGAGGAGAAATTAGCGGAATTAGCGAAAGCAAAAGGTGCCGATGGCATTATTTGTGGACATATTCACAAAGCTGAAATCAAGCAAATAGACGGAATCACCTACATGAATTCAGGGGACTGGGTGGAGTCATTAACCGCACTCGTAGAAACACATGAAGGAGAGTGGTTATTGATTGACTATCCGAGTTATGATTTAAAATCCGAATTAACGGCAATATGGGCAGATTCATCTTTACCATCCAAGGAGAAGGTCGCGGTCATTTAACGCAAGCAATCTCCTTAACGCAGATTGCCCGTGAAGCGGGTCATGAAGTGGTCGGTTATGCCGTGGGTTCATTCCAAGGAAGGAAGATTCCGCCCTTTTTTGCACACTTTATAGGCGACACCCCCCTCATTCAATACGAAAGCCCCTCAATTAATTACGGCAAAGGGAAGTCGGTGCAATTAGGAAAAACTGCCTTGCAGGCTTTTACCAAGTTTGGCACTTACTGGAATAGTGCGACTCAGTTAGGGGAATTCATTGAAGAATTACAACCGGATGGAATCATCAATTTTTACGAGTCGATAACCGGTTTATACAATCTGAAATCAGGTGCTAAGGTTCCGTGCATGTCGGTAGGTCATCAGTATTTATTGCTGAGTAAACATTTTGAAACAATTTCCAAAAAAGCGGTAGATCGATTTTTATTAAATATCAATACCAAAATTACAGCGATAGGTTCCCGTAAATTATTGGGATTGTCCTTCCGGACTATGCCAAATGACCCTAAACGCAATATTATTACAGTTCCCCCTTTATTACGCCAAGAAGTTAAATCAATCCAACCGCAATCTGGAGACAGGTGGCTCGCATATTTGACGCATTACCGACTAGCGGATGAAATCATGGGCTGGTCGGCACAAAATCCGGAGGTGAAGTTGGATTGCTTTTGGGATAACCCCACACGCAAAACTGAATATCACTATTCAGATTCGTTGACCTTTCATCCCATTGATGCTGAAAAATACCTAGCCAAAATGACGCATTGTGCGGGACTAATTTCAACGGCAGGATTTGAGTCTGTGGCAGAAGCCATGTACTTAGGCAAACCCGTCATGATGGTTCCTGTACCCAATCACATTGAGCAGATGATCAATGCGCATGATGGGGAATTATCCGGTGCGGGGGTTCAGGCGCGAAGCTTTGACCTAAGTATTTTTAAAGACTATTTACCGAAGCACGCCTCAGTCCAAGATACATTTCAGAAGTGGGTGACGCAGGCCAATTTTGCCTATCACATGACAGACTTAATTCGTAAACCAGCGGCAGATACTACATTTAGTCCCCGGAATGAAGGGGGCTTATCCACCAGCTGGTAAAAAATCGTTTAATTTAATGATGAAGTAAATGCAAAAAGCCGAAGGAATATTTCCCTCGGCTTTCTTATTTTATGAGTCGTATACTTACCCCGTAATCCAACGGAAGAAAACAAACAGTGTCGCAGAGAGTATGACCGTCACGGGAAGCGTTAAAATCCACGCCATAACGATACTTTTCACCGTTCCACCTTGCAGATTTTTAATGCCGCGGTTGGCAACCATCGTACCCGCAATACCTGAAGATAGCACGTGCGTTGTACTTACTGGCCATTTGTAGGCCGTGGCTAAACCGATAGTCAATGATGCGATTAATTCAGCGGATGCTCCTTGGGCATAGGTCAAATGGTTTTTACCGATTTTTTCTCCAATGGTTACTACAATTCGTTTCCAGCCAACCATCGTTCCAAGACCAAGTGATAGCGCAACAATCCACATCACCCAAGCAGGAGCGAAGTCTGTAACGCCAGCCATACCACTAGATGAGCTAGCGCCAAAACTAAAGAAAGGTGCTTTTTTACCCGCTGTTGCTAATTTAAGTGCATTCAAATCGGATGCTGAAAGTGCAACTGACTCACTTTCAATGAGCTTCTTTGCATTTTTATTGATAGTTAATGCAGCTTTTCTAATATCAAATTTCTGTTCTGTTGTCAAGTTGGCCGGCGTAGCGCCATCTGTCAAAATAACTTTTAAATCAGCACTAGACTCCAGCACTTTGTGATAACTCTCCACTTCTTTTTCAGAAAGCGGAACTGTATCTATTTTCGCGACAATCTGCTGTACCTGCGCCAAACTCGCCTTGACTTCAGGTATATTTAAATTTGTATTGACCGCGAAATATCCGGGTAAGAAGGCAATTAGAATAACCATCACTAAACCAATTCCTTTTTGACCATCATTACGTCCATGGAAAAAAGAAACTAAGGTACAGGTAGCCACTAAAATTGCCCGAATCCACATCGGAGGAGGGGTGTCCTTTTTCGGCTCTTTGAAAATAGCTTTATTGGCAATCGACTTTTTCAATATGTACATGAGGATTATGGCCAAAGCAAAACCAAACAAGGGTGACAATAATAATGCTTGTCCAATCTCAATCGCCTTATCCCAGTTGATGGCCGATATCCCTTTGTTCGAATTTTCAGGCAACAACGCGTGCCCTACCCCGATACCAATAATAGATCCAATTAGCGTATGCGAACTTGATGCGGGAATACCTAAATACCAAGTCCCCAAGTTCCACAAAATAGCGGATAACAATAGCGAAAGAGCCATCGCCATGGAATGATAGACATTGGAATCTATGAGCAGCTCGGTGGGAAGTAGCCCAATAATACTCATCGTAACACCAACGCCACCGGTTAATAGACCCAAAAAGTTCATAAATCCCGACCAAACTACTGCCTGCGAAGGCTTCAAAGAATGGGTATAAATTACGGTTGCTACGGCATTAGCTGTATCGTGAAAACCATTCACAAATTCGAATGCACATGCAGCAAAGAGACAGAAGAACAATAAAAAGAGGAGAGTTGGATCGAGTCCGAACATAAAAAACGGGTTAAAGAATTCGAAATTTAGCAAATTTAAAGCAAAGCAATCATTTCCACATTATAGAATTGTTAACAAAAACACTTGTCAGAAAAATAAGCTTTTTTAATCGAGCTTTTGACTTCTAAATGTTTGTCCCATCGCAGCGGCTACCTTGTGAATGAGTTCTTTTTGGTATACCTGCTCGGACGTCTTCACCTCGCCTAATGAAGGGACATTGGCACCAATCATGGCATACCAAATTTCATGGCAGTCTTTCACCTTTTCTCCGTGCGAGGTCCATTCCGATTTAACAGCATCGCCACGACCATGGTCAGTTGTAAATAACAACGTAGTTTTCCCCTTGTAATCAGGATCTGTATTCACAAAATTCCAGATCTCTGAAATGAACGCATCTACTCGATGGGCTGCATCTAGATAGTGATTATATGTACCCTCATGCGCAAATTCATCCGTATCGCCGTATGAAATATACATCGCTTTGGGTTTCTTATTTTTTAAATAATCCAATGCTTGGTAATGCGTGAAAACGTCCAGTACTTCCGCGTTGCCAAAAGCCCGAAAGGAATCTTTCGTCATGCGCGATAGCAATTCACTGTCTTTCGTATTGACATAAATGTGATATGAATCAAATGCATTAATTACTGGAAAAGCGGAACGCTTTTCATTTAAGATACGATCAAATGCATCCCAAGCACCAAATGCAGCCACCTTACCTTTGTAGGCCGGTAACGAGTTCAAGTACTCAAAAAAGTTCGTGTTCGGATTCGGTTTGTACTCATTTGAATTAACCTCAACGTCCACTTGACCCGTTAAAATTTCACTATATCCTGGGTATGAAAACCAATAAGGGTTAGCGACATTAACGAGAGATCCCACAGTCCGATTTCCGTGTATTTGGCCTTTTTGCTGAATCGTGGACCACATAAAGGGCATTAATTTCTTTCTGCGTTCTTCCGCTGTTTTGCCACCATAAGTCTCGATCAAGCGTAAGCTGTCCCCATGATGATACTTCTTCATTTTAACGATCTCTGCGTCTAATCCGGCGAATACTTCTTGCCAACGAAACCCGTCGGTCGTTATAACAATCACACGATGATCAGCTGATTGCTGCCCTATCGCACCAAAAGAGAGCAATGCAGCTAGTAAGGTAAATTTCCACTTCATGTTAAATGGGGTTGGTTTCTTTATCAAAGCTAATTTACACATTTAACAGAAAGATTAACAGCGAATTAAATTTTGGTCTAAACTAAGAAATGCCGGCAGGAAGCCCCACCGACATTTTCTCTATTACACCAATATAAAATCGTATTAAAGGCCAATGGTAGATACCCAAGATCTCTTTTTCTTATCATAGATAAGTGAGGCATCTGGCCATTCTACATAATGTTTCATCGTGATGTATTCAATAATATTCCCTTTTTTCACTAATTCTTTAAATAAAAATTCTCCTCGTTGTTTGACCGTTTCTTCATCAAAATGGGGGGTATTGGCTACTTCTTCAAAATCATCTATTTGTAACGAATTAGACTTTAATGTAAAAGTTCCCAAAACTCCACGACGCAAATCAATTCGGCCAGCAACAGGTCTACTGATTAAATATGTATACCTACCTAAACTATCTTTCGTCAGTTTGACAAAATGAAAACGACTTAATCTACTGACAAACTCGGAACGAAACTTAGCTTGATGCTTCGTTGAATCAGTAGCATAAGCAGGTCTTTCACTGATGATGCTGATGATATTCACCAACAAAGTATCACGATCTGAATCTGAGAAGTAATAACCTACTTCATCTTTCGAGTTACAAGCGCTCAAGAGATAAAGCGTCGATAAACAAACTAGGATTAATTTTTTCATTGGTGTAAAAAAAGGTCGCCACCTAGGATTAGGCAGCGACCTGGAAATATTTTACTTGATGTATACAATCGAATTAGGATTGAATTCAGCCCAACCAGCTGTCCAATCTGAATCCTTAAATGCACCCACAAAATCAGTTGCAACTGTCCCTGGTAAGCTTGGCAATGCTGTACCAATCAAAGACTCTGAAGTTCCAGCAGTCAAGGTTAATGTTGGACGTGCAGACCATAATGCAGATGAAATTCCTGTATTTGCAGTCGAAGTCAATGTTTTGTTGCCGGCAATCGCCTTGAACCAGTCAGATGCTTTAACACCCGTACCTATTTCAATAGGTCTTGATGCTACCGCTCCTGAAGAACCTGTACGTGCGATTTGCTCCTCATCTACTACCGGTACACCAAATCCATAAAGACCAGAGTTAAGCGATGTAAATCCAGTTGATCCCCAACCCGAAGTACCTGCAATGACCATATTCTTAACTACTAACTCACCATTTGCCGCATTCGTTTTTGCAGCACCACGCTGGCTATCAATGTATAAACCTGCAGGATAACCTGTCATAAACGTGTTGTAAATTTTCACTTTAGCATTACGACGTAATTGCGCACCATTTTGGAAGTTGGCATCTAAATAATCAGACGACTTTCCTTTTGCTCCAATAATAGAGAAGTTGACAAGCGTTGCAGATGTGAATGGAGTTAAGTTTGATCCAGCTGCATCATTATCAATTTCAAAACCATTTGAACCTGACACGTCAGCCAAATTACCATCACGGTAACCTAAACCAAACTGAACTGTACCTGAATAGCCATTGTCCATATCAAAATCATCATCCGTACCTTTGTAAGCAACTAAATACTTGCAATTTACAGTTCCACCAAACCACTCAAATGAATCATCTAATCCAAATGAAGCCATGATGTATTCAATCTTTGTACCTGAACCTACAGAACCCATCGTTAATGAGTTAATCTCTTGATTTGGATTCAATGGAATACCTGCATACTCAATACGCACATACTTTAATGAGCCTGAATTATCATCAGCAGCAGTACCACCGTGGAATCCTTTGTAACCACCTTCTAATTCCGCAACACCTGTTAAATTGTTAGGTGCTTTTCCGCAGATAACAACACCACCCCAATCTCCTGGAGAACGTGAACCAATTCCTTCAGCTGATGTAAAGATAATCGGCTCAGAAACCGTACCCTCTGCGATCAACTTCGATCCACGCTGTACAATTAATGTACCTTTTGTTGCTTTGTCGCCAATGATAACTGTTCCCGCTTGAATGGTTAGCTGACCTACTTTCGTTACTGTACCAGAGACAGCCTCTTCACCTACACGAACATAACCCTTCAATCGATATATCTTATCTTTTGTCCAAGTCACATTCCCTTCAATTACACCTTCCACATCCACAATGGTTTTAGGTGGAACAACTGAAACCGTAACAGGAATAGCTACTAATGAAGAAACTTGGTTCTTAACATCCGTTACTTGAACTGTAAAGTTTACTGTAGAACCTACGGTACCTTCTACAACATAATCCTTAGAATATTCGGCAGTTTTTTCGCCAGCCATAATTTTTGAATCAAATGGAGTTCCATTCTTCAAAACGATAATCGATTTAATTCCTGCCGGTGCATTAATTGATGCCTTCACAGTAACTGTAGCTCCTGGAATACCAGCTAGCGTACCAGACGTAGAGATTGTTGGAACTGGAAAAATCTCTTCTTCCTTTTCGCAACTTGCTAATGTTACTACCGCGATAGCTAACATTGCGAATACTTTAAACATGTTTGTTTGTAAGCGTTTCATCACTTTTGTTTTTTAGAATTTAAATTGATTGAATTAATTAAATGGAGAAATTATAAGTCCTAAAGAAGCTACACGACCTGGCGCATAGTTCTGAATAATTTGATCTTGATTGCGGTCGAATACCTGATCTTGATTTCCGTCTTGCAAAATGATATTTCCTTGATTTAAGATATCGCTAACACCCCCCTTAATCATGATGACTTTAGTCAGCTGCTTAGAGAAATTAAAATCAATTACATTTCTTGGGATCTCATACCAATCTGGGTATGGAGCACCAAAGTTGTTACCCACCGCAAAAATACGTTTACCAATGACGTTGTAATTAAAATTCAATTGCAAGCCTTTCTGCGTATCGTTATAATTTAATCCTGCATTGACGATATAAGGAGATTGTCCTTGCAATGGGCGATTATCTGATTGATCTGCTGCCAGCTTTTCATCCAATTTTACGCGGCTGTAGATGTACGTTCCGTTAAGTACCAAACTCGTGCGACCCAATATAGAGTTAGGAGAACCCGCACCTAAATTCTTACGAATCTCAGCTTCTAATCCTGTAGAGAATGCCGACTGTGCATTCGAGAAATTCAAAAGTGGGTTAGCTCCCGACGCGAAAACAACTTCAATGGGGTTTTTGAAATCTTTGTAAAACGCCGCAATACTAATTAATTCAGATGGCGTTGGATAGAATTCATATCTGAAATCAAAATTTTGAATGTTCGCATTCTTCAATGTTGGATTACCCGATACCGTCCGATTATTTACGAAATCATAAAACGAAAATGGTGCAAGCTCGCGGAATTCAGGACGATTTAATGTCTTTCCATATGCTAAACGCAACAATGACTTTTCAGTGAAGTTGTACGTAACATTCATGGAAGGTAATAAATCCAAGCGTGTATTGTCGTAATTGATTGCCTTGCCAACTAAGTCAGCAGAATTCAATTTCTGACTATTCTGCTCCGCACGAACACCTGCAATGATGTTGAATTTCTTCCCTAATGCATAATTAACAGATGCATATCCAGCCAATAAGGTATTACTCGCGTCGTAGGAGTCATTTGGATTTGTTTGCTCATCTAAACGAATACCTGTTCTCGAGTTAAAATTTTGTGGTGATAACAATTGATCAATAGGCAAGGTGGTTTGGAAAGAAGGAGTAGACTTCACGTATCCAATATTTCGAGCACCAAAATCACGTACCTTATCCTCATAAAATGCACCCCACTTTACTTCAAGTTCCTTCCCGTCTGATAAATCAATTTTCTTCACAGCGTTAAATGCCGCTGTATAAGAAGACTCAGTCATGTCAATATAAGTTCTTCCTAATACCGTTGTTTGCGCTGCACCATTTGGAATAAACAAACTTGCATTTGCTCCATCCACATTATATCTAAAACGCTTGTAATCAGGTTGCTGGCGATAAGCTGCATTATAACCCACCATCCAATCAACTTTCAATGTACCAGCTTGTAGGTCATGGCGACCAGTTAACTGACCCGTATAAATTCCACGATAAACTTGATCGAATGAACGGATATCCCAATTTGCGCCGTTATCAAAACCAGCACGTTGAATATATTGTGTATTGGCTAATTGATTGAATAGATTTTTAAATTCAATGACTGAACCATTGGCAAAACGAGCCGACCAGTTATTTGAAACACCCAAACGAATCGCATTAGTATATTGATTATCTAAAAAGTTGAATACCGCATCAGGCTCGCCAGTAACACCTATGTTACTAAAACCCCAATCATTACGCGCCATTTGAAATGTAGAACGCGTATTTGAATAATTGATGGCTGTTACATTACCCAATTTGGTAGATCCCAAATCAAACTTAAATCCACCGGATAATGAAGCACGCATGTCGGGAAGCGCATTCGATTCAACAGGCGTCCAATTATTTTTTAATGACGCCCCGATAGCATCTAAACCCGCAGGTCCCGAATTTAAAAGTGCAGCACGTGAGGCAGGGAAAGATTTAGGTAAATCAAAATAACCTTGATTGAAACCTGACCACGCTAAATTAGAATTCTTTGTAGCGAAAAAAGTAGATCCTGTCGTTCCCTCACGATATGCACTGGAGATATCTAAGGTTAAAAAGTTGTTCTCCGGAATAGACTTAGTGAAGATTTTAACGACACCACCTGCGAATTCCCCTGGAATTTCAGCTGAAGGAGATTTAAATACTAAAATACGGTCAATTTGACCTGCAGGAATGATGTCGAATGAGAATGAACGCACATCTGTTTCCATCGATGGAGCAAATGCATTGTTCAACTGTACCGTATTGTAACGCTCATTTAATCCACGAATGTTGATGAAACGCTCCCCAAAAATCGTAACTCCCGGTACACGCTTCACAACCTCAGCTGCTGTACGGTCTAAGGTTTTGGTAATTTGTGCGGCAGAAATACCACTGACAACTAATTGAGCAGCCTTAATCTCGGAGATAACTGAAACCTCCGTATTGGTTAATTTTTGAGCAACAACTTTAACTTCAGCTAAGGTTGCTGACTCTTCGGCCAGATTAAGATTCAATTCCGTTACTTGGTCAGCTAAAATTTTGACATTTTCATAAATCTTAGTCTCATATCCAACGAATGAAATCTTTAAAGAATAAGAACCTGCTGGCAATTTGGCGAAAGAGAAAAATCCATTGATGTCGGTAGCCGCTCCTTTGTTGATTCCTTGAACTAGAATCGTTGCTCCGATAATGTCTTCTTTGGTTTTGGTGTCTTTAATTGTACCACGAAGAGTACCTGCATTTTGAGCGAAAGCGCTCACAGAAATAACTAAAAATAAAAGGGTTTTACTAAGGACTGATTTCATGAGAATACTGGTGTGTTATTTTTATTAATAACACAAAACTACTGCTTACCATGGGTAGCCTAATTACCCATAGATTATGCCTTTATGACCAAATTGTTAAATCGAGTAATCTTTTCTTAACAATTTGGTAACACAGCGATTCGTTCCTAAAAATTTACCTTTTCCGTTCCGTTTTTTGGTATAATTCCAAGAATTATAATTTTTTATAGAAGAACTTTCTTGAAAAAGTGAAATTTAATGCGGATTTAATTTGCGGAGTTTTTCAAACGCATACATTTGAATCAGCAAACGGAACTAATCCGCCTAAACAGTACCAAACAAAAACGCTTATGAAAAAGCACATCAAAAACGCTATGGCTGTCGCATTTTTTGCAGCTAGCATGTCTGTGGTTTCTGCCGCGAAGGGAGCAGAAGTAACTTTACCAGTAAGTATCGATCAAGTAGGAAAATTTAAATTTTTGGTCAGCGCTGAACCTAAATCGAATGTATATGTCATCATCCGAGATGCAGATAATAATATCATTCATCAAGAAGTCATTTCTTCGAAGAAATTATTCAATCTAGCCAGTTTAGTTGACGGAAAATACCGACTAGAAGTCCAAAACGCACGTAAACAAATGCTGACTTCTAAATCATTTAATATCCTAACTGAAGTGAAGCGCGACATGGTTGCGGTTCAATAGGGAAATGCCAACAAAGTGAAAGATTAAGGGGAAAAGGGCGCGGAGATTCTGCGCCTTTTTATTTGTCCCATAAAAAAGCCCGAAGCGAGTAACTTCGGGCTTTTTATTAGTTCATTAGATCCACAAATTGATCGAACAAGTACCGCGAATCATGCGGTCCTGGAGACGCTTCTGGGTGGTGCTGGACCGAAAATGCCTTACGGCCTTTCACACGTAAGCCCTCGACGGTATGATCATTTAAATTGACATGCGTTAATTCAGCCTTTTCAGACGACTTCAACTCATCCATCTTCACGGCAAAACCATGATTTTGTGAGGTAATCTCAGACAAACCTGTGATCAGGTTTTTCACGGGATGATTCAATCCACGGTGCCCATTGTGCATTTTATACGTAGCTAATCCGCACACTTGAGCCAAGATTTGGTGTCCTAAGCAAATTCCAAATACGGGTTTGTCAGAAGCTAAAAATTGCGATACTGTCTCAACAGCATACGGCATCGTTGCCGGATCACCTGGACCATTCGAAACAAAGTATCCATCCGGATTCCAAGCCTCAATTTCTGTGAATGGCGTTTTAGCAGGGAAAACTTGTAAGTAACAATCGCGCTCAGCGATGTTGGACAAAATACTTTTCTTCACGCCAAGATCTAAGACAGCCACTTTTTTGCTGGCTGAAGGATCCCCCACGAAGTAGGCTTCTTTCGTACAAACTTGAGAAGATAATTCCAGTCCTTCCATCGAAGGAATCTTGGCTAACTCAGCTTGTAGTGTAGGCAAGTCAAAAATCTCCGATGAAATCAAGCAGTTCATGACACCTTTCGTCCGGATGTGTCGTACAAGTGCGCGGGTATCAATCCCTGAAATACCAACTAGATTGGCCTTCGCTAAATAATCTTGCAACGATCCATCAGCTGTTTCACGAGAATGAACACTGGCAAATTCATTACACACCATACCGGCGATTTGAACTTGGCCTGATTCCGCTTCAAGTCCATCAATGACACCGTAATTTCCAATATGTGCCGTGGTATTGATAATCACTTGGCCACTATAGGAAGGATCGGTATAAATTTCTTGATACCCTGTCATGCCGGTATTGAAGCAGATCTCCCCTCCGTGGGTTCCGATCTTGCCTAAAGCCTTGCCATGAAATAGGGTTCCATCTTGTAATAAGAGTACTGCGGGTGTCGACTCAGTAACTTTCATATAATATGTGCTAAATAATTGGCTATCAATCCTAAAAAAAGGGCTTCAACGAATTGTTGAAGCCCTTCCAAAAAAACTGGGAAAAGAATTAAGCGTCTTCTCCTTTTTCTTCTGTAGGCTCCTCAGTTGCAGGTGCTTCAGGAGCATCTTCTACAACATCAGCAGCTGGTGCTTCAGCAACTACCTCAGAGGCAGGCGCTTCCTCAACCACTTCTGCAGCTGGTGCTTCTTCAACTACTTCAGCAGAAGGAGCTTCAGCAACTGGTGCTGCGGCTACTGCCTCATCTTTCTTAGCTCCTGCACGACGGCTACGACGTGTTTTGCCTGCTTTCTCAGCAGCTGCAGCTAACATAGTTTCGTTGAAGTCAACTAGCTCGATGAAACACATTTCTGCGTTATCACCTAAACGATTGCCTAACTTAATAATACGTGTATAACCACCTGGACGATTCGCTACTTTCTCAGAAACGATGCTAAACAATTCTTTGATGGCATCTTTATTTTGTAAATAAGAGAAAACCACACGACGATTGTTTGTGCTGTCAGTTTTTGATTTCGTGATCATTGGCTCAATGTATTTACGCAACTCTTTTGCTTTCGCAACAGTTGTTTCGATACGCTTGTGCAAGATTAACGAAGAGGCCATATTAGATAATAAGGCTGCTCTGTGGGAAGCTGTTCTTCCTAAGTGATTGAATTTTTTACCGTGTCTCATTGTTGTAATTCGTAAGTTAAAAGCTCTTTCGAGCTGCGGTTAGTATGCGACTTGCGTACCACCTATTACTTTTAGTTTAATTGTTAATCTTCGTCTAAACGATATTTAGATACATCCATTCCGAACGTTAGACCTTTCTCTTCGATCAATTGTTCTAACTCAGTTAAGGATTTCTTACCAAAGTTGCGGAACTTCATCATATCTGAAATTTCTAATTTCGCTAATTCTCCAAGTGTACGAACGTCTGCTGATTTCAAGCAGTTGTACGCACGAACAGAAAGATCTAAGTCAGCTAATGAAGTCTTCAAAAGCTTACGCATGTGAAGCATTTCTTCATCTACGACATTGTCTTCTTCTGCTTTAGGAGTTTCAAACGTCATTGTTTGATCAGAGAACAACATAAAGTGTTGGATCAAGATATACGCAGCACCTTTCAATGCATCTTCTGGGTGGATAGAACCATCCGTTTCGATATCAAGAACTAATTTCTCGTAATCTGTTTTTTGCTCTACACGTGTATTTTCAATGCTGAACTTAACGTTCTTGATTGGCGTGTAGATCGAATCGATTGCGATGTGTCCGAAAGGAAGCTCGTTTGCACGAGGCTCATCTGCAGGCACGTAACCGCGACCTTTTTCGATAATTAACTCTACCTCTACTTCTTTAGAAGCATCTAAGTGACAGATAACTAAATCTGGGTTTAGGATGGTAAAGTAAGGAGTGAATTTCGCGATATCACCGGCAGTAATGGCTGTTTGGCCCTTTACTTTCAATGTCACTTTATTCTCTAAAATCTCTTGTGCTTTCTTGAAGCGAACTTTTTTCAAGTTTAAGATGATTTCAGAAACATCTTCATGTACACCTTCGATGGCAGAAAACTCGTGTAAAACACCAGAGATCTTAACACTTGTGATCGCATACCCTTCTAAAGAAGAAAGTAGGATTCTACGAAGTGCGTTACCAATGGTAACACCGTAACCTTTCTCGAGCGGCTTGAACTCAAATAACCCGTGAAAGTCATCGGCTTTCTCCATCACAACTTTTTCGGGCATTTGGAATGCTAATATTGACATATTTCGTAGCTTAAAATGATACTGAAAAAACGTTTTTGGTACTCTTATTTTGATCTAAAAAATCCTAAGGATTATTTAGAGTACAACTCGACAATTGCTTGCTCGTTGAAGTTCTCTGTGATTTGATCTCTTTCTGGGTATGCCAAAAATTTACCTACCATATCACTTTCTGACCACTCTAACCAGTTGTAACGCTTTGGCGAACGACCAGCTAATGAGTTAGTAACAACTTCTAACGATTTCGATTTTTCACGAACACCGATCAATTGACCTGCGCGTAAAGAGTAAGATGGCACATTTACTACTTCACCGTCTACAATGATGTGTTTGTGAATAACTAATTGACGTGCCGCACGACGTGTAGGTGCAATACCTAAGCGATAAACTGTGTTATCTAAACGTGCTTCACACAATTTCAAAAGGTTCTCACCCGTAATGCCCTCTTTAACAGCGGCTTTGTGGAATAGGTTTTCGAACTGACGTTCTAAAATACCATACGTATATTTTACCTTTTGCTTCTCCTTCAATTGGATGGCATATTCAGAAACCTTTGAACGTTTCCCTTTACCATGCATTCCTGGAGCATAATTCTTACGAGCTAATGCTTTGCTCGGACCTAAAATTGGTTCGCCGAAACGACGCGCAATCTTGGATTTTGGACCTGTGTATCTAGCCATTTTGTTTTAAAAGTCAATGCACCTCTTATGTGCAGTGAAGTAATTAAATTGTGAATAAAAGCGGGGGAAAATAATTACTAATTACCCCTGCATAAAAATTGTTAAACGCGACGACGTTTTGGAGGACGACATCCATTGTGAGGCATTGGCGTGATATCACGGATAAGTGATACTTCGATACCTGAGTTTTGGATGGTACGGATGGCAGACTCACGTCCAGCACCCGGTCCTTTTACAAAAACCTCTGCTTTCTTCATTCCAGCCTCTACAGCTACTGCTGCACAGTTCGATGCTGCCATTTGAGCTGCATACGGTGTGTTTTTCTTAGACCCACGGAAACCCATCTTTCCTGCTGATGCCCAAGAGATCACCTGACCTGCTGAGTTGGTAATGGAGATAATAATGTTGTTAAAGGAAGCTTTGATGTGTACTTGACCAACTTGCTCAACTACAACAACCCGTTTCTTCGCTTTATCTTTTCTTTTTGCTTGTGCCATACTATTTGATAAATAAAATTGGGTATGAGGTATTTCCTCTACTTATTACTTAGTTACTTTTTTCTTGTTAGCAACTGTTTTACGACGACCCTTACGAGTACGTGAGTTGTTTTTGGTGCGTTGGCCACGTACTGGAAGACCCTTACGGTGACGCAATCCACGGTAACAACCGATGTCCATCAAACGCTTGATGTTCAACTGAACTTCAGACTTAAGCTGTCCTTCTGTTTTGAATTCAGCGGCGATGATCGCACGGATCGCATTCGCTTCCGTATCGTTCCACTCACCAGCTTTCTTGTCAACGGAAACCGCTGCCTTCGCTAAAATTTTCTGAGCAGTGCTACGACCTATACCAAAAATATAAGTCAATGCAATTTCTCCTCTTTTTTTGTCGGGAATATCAACCCCTGCAATACGAGCCATATAGGTAATTAATTGTTGTGATTAATCAATTTAGTTTGAATTATCCTTGTCTTTGCTTGAACTTAGGATTCTTCTTGTTAATAACGTAAAGCTTACCGTGACGACGAATCACCTTGCAGTCTGCACTACGCTTTTTAATAGATGCTTTAACTTTCATTTTATTTACATTTATGGGTTAAACCCTCTTTTTACTTATAACGATAAACAATTCTAGCTTTACTTAAATCGTAAGGTGACATTTCCAACTTCACTTTATCTCCTGGCAGAATCTTAATGTAGTTCATGCGCATCTTGCCTGAAATGTGGGCAATCACTTGATGCGTATTCTCTAATTCTACCCGAAACATAGCGTTCGAAAGAGCTTCCAAAATAATTCCGTCTACTTCTATCGAAGATTGTTTGGCCATAATCCTTTATTTAAATGTTCAACAATACAGTTGATGTTTTTAATACTTCTTCAATGTAAGCAAACGTTGTCAACGCTTTCGGACCATCCTTTGTCACGCCTACCGTGTGCTCAAAATGTGCACTCGCTTTGCGATCAATCGTACGGATTGTCCAGCCGTCCTTGTCTACCGTAATCTGGCGTTTCCCCAAATTGATCATCGGCTCGATCGCAATGACCATACCTTCTTTCAATTTAGCTCCATCACCGCGGCGTCCATAATTTGGAACTTCAGGACTTTCATGTAGATTTTTACCTACACCATGCCCCACTAATTCCCGAACGACTCCGTAGCCCAATGCCTCCGTATACGACTGCACCGCACTACCCACATCTCCAATTCGCTTACCCGCATGGGCTTGATTCAAACCCTTATACAAGGACTCTTTTGTCGCTTGCATTAACTCTTGTACATCAGCCGCAACATTTCCTATTCCATAGGTATAGGCGCTATCGGCATGAAATTTATCTTTGTACACCCCTGCATCAATCGAGATAATATCTCCGTCTTGCAAAGTCAAATCCCCTGGTAATCCGTGAACGACTACGTCATTCACTGAGATGCATAAGGAATATGCGTACTTTTTATCTCCTACTTGGTAATTTAAAAAGGAAGGATGTGCTCCATGGTCCTTAATAAATTGGTAAGCAATCTTGTCTAACTCCAGCGTAGTAACTCCCGGCTTTACCGCCTTCGCTACTTCGGCATGACACTTTCCAAGAATTTCCCCATTCGCTTGAATGATGGCCATCTCTTCTGGCGTCTTTAAGTAAATCATCTTAACGAGTGATCACTTCAGAACGACCCTTTACGCGTCCCGACTGCATTAAACCTTCATACTTACGCATCAACAAGTAACTTTCAACTTGTTGTAATGTATCTAAAACTACGCCCACAAGGATTAACAAAGAAGTTCCTCCAAAGAACGAAGCAAAACCACGGGTCACACCAAACAAGTTGGCAATCGCCGGAAGAATCGCAATAATCGACAACATCACAGCACCAGGCAACGTAATACGATCCAAGATGCTCGCTATGAAACCGGCTGTTTCTTCACCTGGCTTAACACCTGGTACGAAACCACCACCACGCTTCATGTCGTCTGAAATTTGTGTTGGGTTAATCGAGATGGCTGTATAGAAAAATGTAAATACAATAATCAAGAATGCGAACAACACATTGTATTGCCAAGTAGTAAAGTCGCCAAACGACTGAGCTACCGATGAGGCAAATTCAGATTTATCCGCAAATGATTGCGCGACTAAACCTGGAATAAACATTAAAGCTTGGGCAAAGATGATTGGCATAACACCAGAAGCATTTAGCTTCAACGGGATGTATTGACGCTCACCGCCTACAGCCATGTTACTTCCTACTACTTGCTTTGCATATTGAACTGGAATACGGCGAACAGCTTGTGTTACCATAATCGCACCCATAACGATAAAGAATAGGGCAATCACTTCAATGATGAATAACAAAGCACCAGCCATACCACGAGATCCTGCTTCTTGTAAAATAGACGCTGGGAAACGAGATACGATACCGATCATGATCAACATCGAGATACCGTTACCAATACCTTTGTCGGTGATTTTCTCTCCCAACCACATACAAAACATCGTACCACCTACTAAAATGGCAACACCGTATAAACGGAAGAACCAAGGATCTACTAAGATTGCCTCCGTAGGAATCGTTACTTGCAGGTAGGTAAAACCTTGCGCTGCGGTAACAAAAATGGTTAAGATACGCGTGATTTGGTTCAATTTCTTGCGACCAGACTCACCGTCTTTTTGCATCTTTTGGAAATAAGGAAGCGCAATCGTCAATAACTGAATCGCAATGGAAGCTGAGATGTAGGGCATGATACCTAACGCAAATACAGATGCATTGCTAAGGGCTCCACCGGAGAACATGTTCAACAAGCCAAATAGACCACCGTCACCTGGTTGCGAAAGCTTCGTCGCGTCTACACCTGGTAGAACGATATAAGAACCTAGACGAAAGAAGGCAATAAAAAGCATCGTATTTAGAATACGGCCTCTTAATTCCTCGATCGAAAAGATGTGCTTGAAAGTTGTTATTAACTTGTTCATTCGATTAGAATAGGGGATTAACCAACAATTGCTTTACCGCCAGCAGCTTCAATAGCAGCTTTAGCAGCACCCGAGAAACCTTTTACTGTAACCTCTAATGCAGAAGTAACAGCTCCACGGTTAAGGATTTTCACTAAGTCTGACTTAGATACTAAACCGTTGCTGTAAAGTGTTTCAAATGTGATTACTTTCGAACCTGTCGCGTCAGCTAATGCTTGTAACGTATCCAAGTTGATTGCTTTATATTCTACACGATTGATGTTCTTGAAACCGAACTTAGGAACACGACGTTGGATAGGCATTTGACCACCTTCGAATCCACGCTTACGTGAGTAACCTGAACGAGACTGAGCTCCTTTGTGACCACGAGCAGAAGTTCCACCTAAACCAGAACCTTGACCACGACCTACTCTTTTTCTAACTTTTACTGAGCCTTCAGCAGGCTTTAATGACGATAATTTCATTGTAATTGGGGCTTAACGCTGCCGTTACCGGCAACTCGCGTGTTAATTAAATATTTTCTACTACGATTAAGTGACCTACCGCACGAATCATACCCGCAATGGCTGGGTTTAACTCATGTTCTACGGATTGACGAATCTTTCCTAATCCTAAAGCTTGGATCGTACGTTTTTGTACTTCCGGGCGCTTAATTGCACTTTTTACTTGAGTAATTTTAACTTTAGACATTGTATGTTCTATTAGAGAGGCTTACGCGCTCTGATTATCCATTAAATACTTTTGCTAATGAAATGCCACGTTGGAACGCTACACTATGTGGAGCACGCATCTTCACTAACGCATCGATTGTTGCCTTCACCACGTTGTGTGGATTAGATGAACCTTTAGATTTTGCTAGGACATCATGGATACCCGCAGATTCTAACACGGCACGCATCGCACCACCGGCGATCAATCCTGTACCTGGAGCAGCTGGCTTAATTAAAACGAAACCGCCAGAGAATTTACCTAATTGCTCGTGAGGAACTGTTTTCTTCAACAAAGGAATTTGGAATAAATTTTTCTTCGCATCTTCGATCCCTTTTGTGATCGCGTCTGTTACTTCGTTTGCTTTTCCTAAACCGTATCCAACGACACCGTTACCATCTCCTACTACCACAATGGCAGAGAAACTGAAACGACGACCACCTTTTACCACTTTAGCAACACGGTTGATGGCTACTACCTTCTCCTTCAACTCACCTTCGTTAACCTTTACAGGTTTTGCTTGTAATTGCGACATATCTTATTAAAATTGTAAGCCACCCTCGCGAGCGCCTTCAGCTAATGATTTAATTCTTCCGTGATATAAATAACCGTTACGATCGAAAACTACTTTCGTAATTCCTGCAGCCGCAGCCGCTTTCGCGATTGCTAAGCCTACCGTTTTCGCAGCTTCGATGTTATTGTTTACTTTGTCCTTCTTGTAAGAAGTCGCAGAGAACAATGTTTTTCCAGCCAAATCGTCTACCAATTGCGCATAAACTGCTGTATTAGAACGATATACTGTTAAGCGCGGACGCTCTGCTGAACCAGCTATTTTAGCACGTATCGCACGTTTGATGCGGGTTCTACGTAAATCTTTTGTTGTTGCCATTGTTTAACTTGTTTGTGTGGATTTCCGGCCCACGCTAATTATTTATTTCTTACCGCCTGCTTTACCAGCTTTACGACGAACTTGCTCACCCAAGAAACGAACACCTTTACCTTTGTAAGGCTCCACTGGACGTAATGATTTAATTTTAGCAGCTACTTGACCGATCAATTGCTTGTCGATACCTTCTAAAACAACCATTGGGTTCTTTCCTTTTTCCATCGCAGTAACAACTTTGATTTCAGAAGGAATAGCCATGAAAATAGCGTGAGAATATCCCAAGCTTAATTCCAAAATATTTCCTTGATTAGCGGCTTTGTAACCAACACCGATAATCTCTAAATCTTTCTTGTAGCCTTCACTTACACCTACAACCATGTTGTTGATCAATGAACGGTATAAACCGTGCATCGCTTTGTGACGCTTTTGCTCAGTTGGACGAGCTACTGTCAACACACCATCCTCGATATTAACGATGATATCTTGATCAATTTGTTGAGATAAAGTACCCTTAGGGCCTTTTACTGTCACTAAATTACCAGCGCTAACATCTACAGTAACTCCTGCAGGTAACGTGATAATCTTTTTTCCAATTCTAGACATAAAAAAATGATTTGCTTAAATTACGAGTTGCCTCCTTTCAGCGTGAAACAATTAATATACGTAACAAAGTACCTCTCCACCTACGTGAAGTGTACGTGCTTCCTTATCTGTAATTACCCCTTTTGAAGTAGATAAGATAGCGATACCTAAGCCGTTCAATACACGTGGCAACTCTTCAGCGCCATTGTACTTACGAAGACCTGGTTTAGAAATACGAGTCAAGTTCACGATAGCAGGTTGCTTCGTTACTGAGTTGTACTTCAAAGCTATTTTGATTGTTCCTTGTACAGAAGAATCATCGAACTTATAGTTTGAAATGTATCCCTTATCAAAAAGCACTTTCGTGATTTCTTTTTTGATATTGGAAGCAGGAATTTCAACTACCCTATGGCGTGCCTTCAAGGCATTTCTCAATCGGGTTAAATAATCTGCTATTGGATCTGTCATTGCTTTTAAATTTGCCGCATGCCGTTAAAATGGCCTGCAAAATTACAAAAATGAATTTAATTAATCAAATTTTAGTTTACCAGCTGGATTTTGTAACCCCTGGGATTAAACCGTTGGACGCCATTTCACGGAACGTAACACGGCTAATTCCGAACTTACGCATATATCCACGAGGACGACCTGTTAGTTTACAACGGTTGTGTAAACGCACTGGAGAAGCATTCTTAGGTAATTTATCTAATCCTACGTAATCTCCAGCTGCTTTCAAAGCTGCACGCTTAACTGCATACTTAGCTACAGTTGCTTCGCGTTTTCTTTCTCTTGCTTTTACTGACTCTTTAGCCATTTTGTAAAAATTTAAAGGTGTTATTAAAGCCTAAAGGCCACTTATTTTTTGATATTTGAAAAAGGCATTCCAATCGCTGCCAATAAAGCATAAGCTTCTTCATCTGTAGGTGCAGTCGTCACAAATGTGATGTCCATACCTGAGATTTTAGACACTTTATCAATTGAAATTTCAGGGAAGATAATTTGTTCCTTCACACCTAAGGTATAGTTACCACGGCCATCGAAACCTTTCTCTGATACTCCTTTAAAGTCACGTACACGAGCTAAAGAAACCGTAGTCAAACGATCTAAAAACTCATACATACGATCTCCACGTAACGTTACTTTCACACCAATCGGCATGTTCTCGCGCAACTTGAAGTTTGAGATCGCTTTCTTAGAGATTGTTGCAACCGCCTTTTGACCAGCGATTTGTGAAATTTCTTCTACTGCAACATCAACTAATTTTTTGTCGGATACTGCTGCTCCAACACCCTTGTTGATTACAATCTTCGTAATCTTAGGTACTTGCATTACTGATTTGTATTCGAACTTAGTTTTTAAGCCTGGTACAACCTCCTTCAGATAACGCTCTTTTAATCTAGGTACTGCCATGTTCTTATATTTTGTGGATTTCCGACCCACGTTTTACATTCAATATTATGCGATAAACTTACCTGTTGTCTTTGAGTAACGTTGTAATTTACCTTTCTCGTTTAATTTACGACCCGTGCGAACAGCCTTTCCATTTTCTACCACCATTAGGTTAGAAATGTGGATAGATCCCTCACGCTTTTCGATACCACCTTGTGGATTGCTCGCTGAAGGCTTCACGTGTTTTGTTTGAAGGTTAGCACCTTCGACAATTGCACGTGATTTCTCTGTGATCACTTCTTGGATAACACCTGTTTTACCTTTAGCGTTACCAGCGATAACCATCACAGTATCACCTTTCTTGATGTGCAATTTTGTTTGCTTGATAATTTTCTTTTCCATGGTATGATTCTTTCTATTGGTTGCCCAATATGTCATCTATCTTATAAAACTTCAGGGGCTAAGGAAACAATTTTCATAAATCCTGCCTCACGTAATTCACGTGCAACTGGCCCGAAAATACGTGTTCCTCTTGGCTCATCATTCGCGTTTAATAACACAGCTGCGTTATCTTCAAAACGAATATATGTTCCATCCTTACGACGAATTTCTTTCTTAGTACGCACGACAACCGCACGAGAAACCGTACCTTTTTTCATGCTAGATGAAGAAAGGGCTGATTTTACTGAAACGACAATTTTATCGCCTATAGACGCATATCTTTTACCAGTACCACCTAGCACACGAATTACCAAAACTTCTTTTGCTCCAGAATTATCCGCTACGCCTAATCTTGATTCCTGCTGTAACATTATCTTTGATCTTTAAAATTAAAATTTGATTAACAAGTAGTCTTATTTCGCCTTCGCGATAACTTCAACTAATCTCCAACGCTTATTTTTTGAAAGAGGACGCGTTTCCATCACTTTCACTGTATCACCGATACCACACTCGTTATTTTCATCGTGTGCCATCAATTTAGTAGTCTTTTGTACGAACTTTCCGTACAAGGGGTGTTTTACCTTACGGTCAACAGTTAATGTGATTGATTTATCCATCTTATCACTAACTACTTTCCCAATCCTTACCTTTCTTAGATTTCTCTGTTCCATCGTTGGTTTGTTACTTGTTAAACAATTGACCATGAGCGTTATATCGACACGGTCTATTAAAAATTAATTAATCTTAAGCATTGATTGCCTTCGTTAGAGCAGTCTCTAATTTGGCGATCAATTTACGGTTTTCACGAATACGCATTGGATTCTCGATCGGTGAAATAGCGTGTGCTAATTTCAAACGAGTCAAGTTCTCTTGCTCAGCCGCAATGGCCTTCTTTAATTCGTCTACTCCTAATTTGTTTATCTCTGCGTTTTTCATAACAATGCTATTTGGATGTTTAAACCTCCAGGTTTAAAACCTATTCTGAATAATCTCTACGTACGACAAATTTCGTGCGCATCGGCAATTTTTGTGCAGCTAAACGTAACGCTTCTTGCGCAATTGCTAAAGGTACACCCGCCGATTCAAACAAAATAGTTCCTGGACGAACGTTTGCTACCCAGTATTCAGGAGCTCCTTTTCCTTTACCCATACGAACCTCTGCAGGCTTTTTCGTAATCACTTTGTCAGGGAAAATTCGAATCCAAACCTGGCCCTCACGCTTCATAGCACGAGTTACCGAAATACGAGCCGCTTCGATTTGACGTGCTGTAATACGTCCTGGCTCTAACGATTTAATAGCGAATGATCCAAAATCAATTTCGTGACCACGGGTAGCAACACCTCTTACACGGCCTTTCTGTGACTTACGAAATTTCGTTCTTTTTGGTTGTAACATCTTCTTAAAAGTCTAATATCTATTTCTAAATTAATTTTAGGCAATTAGCGTTTTCCACCACGACCACGGTTACCCGCTCCTGGACCACCTGCCTTGTTACGATCTCCACCTTGATCACCATCTGGACGACGTCCGCGACCACCACGGTCACCTGGACGACCACCACGGTCACCTGGGCGAGAATCTGCTGCTGTAGACTGCAAGCCCATGTTCGCATTTGGCGACAAATCTGGCTTACCGAAAACCTCACCACGGAATACCCATACCTTGATACCGATCTTTCCGTAAACAGTTAACGCTTCTGAGATCGCATAATCCACATCCGCACGCAGCGTATGAAGCGGAATACGTCCCTCCTTATATCCTTCAGAACGTGCCATTTCAGCACCACCTAAACGACCTGATAATTTCAACTTGATTCCTTGAGCTCCCACACGCATCGCTGAAGCGATTGCTTGCTTCATCGCACGACGGAAAGAAATACGAGCTTGTAATTGTTGAGCAATTGCCTCACCGATCAATTTCGCATCGATTTCTGGACGCTTAATCTCAAAGATGTTGATTTGAACATCCTTACCTGTGATTGCTTTTAACTCTTCTTTTACCTTGTCAACTTCAGCACCTTGCTTACCGATAACCACACCAGCACGAGCTGTGTTGATTGTCAAGGTAATGCGCTTTAAAGTCCGCTCAATAATAACTTTAGAGATAGAGCCTTTTGGAATACGAGCAGCAACATATTTTCTGATTTTCTCGTCTTCGACTAGTTTATCAGCAAATGTCTTGCCTCCGTACCAGTTAGAATCCCAACCTCTTACGATACCTAATCTTAATCCAACGGGGTTAATTTTTTGTCCCATTTCTTGTTTTATCTAATAGTTAATTATTCTGCTGTAGTTTCTGCCAAAATAGGAGCTGCCGAAGAAGCTACTACAATGGTAATGTGATTCGAACGCTTCAAGATGCGGTGACCTCTTCCTTGCGGAGCAGGACGTAAACGCTTGATTGAAGCTCCTCCATCAACGAAGATCGTTTTGATGAATAAATCTGATTCCTCAATTTTAGCATCCACATGCTTGTTTTGCCAGTTAGAAACGGCTGAGAGTAATAATTTCTCGATAGCCTTCGCACCAACTTTGGGCTCAAATTTTAAGATACCCAACGCTTTGGATACTTTCTGTCCACGTACCATGTCTGCGACAATACGCATTTTCTGCGGCGACGTAGGAACATTTCTTAATTTAGCAATTGCTTCCATTTTCAATATTGATTACAAGACCAGCTGGTCTTTTTATTATCTTTTACCTTTGTCTTTTTTCGCAATGTGACCACGGAAATTACGCGTCGGTGAAAACTCACCTAACTTGTGACCTACCATGTTCTCAGTTACATAAACCGGAATAAATTTATTCCCATTGTGAACCGCGAATGTGTGACCAACGAAATCCGGAGAAATCATTGAACGTCTTGACCAAGTTTTGATTACTGACTTCTTGCCAGAATCATTCATAACTTGAACCTTGTTATCAAGGCGGTAATCAATGTAAGGACCTTTTTTTAGTGAACGTGCCATCTACTATTTTTTTCTTCTACTGATGATAAGACGATTAGTGTGTTTTTTTGGATTACGAGTTTTCTTACCCTTAGCCAATAAACCGGTACGAGAACGAGGGTGACCTCCTGATGAACGACCCTCACCACCACCCATTGGGTGATCGACTGGGTTCATTACAACACCACGAACACGTGGACGACGACCTAACCAACGATGACGACCTGCTTTACCCAAGTTAACGTTCATGTGATCCGAGTTAGATACCGTTCCAATTGTCGCAAGACAACGAGCCAATACCATACGCATCTCACCTGAAGGCAACTTCAATGTCGCATATTTTCCATCACGCGCTAACAACTGAGCATACGTACCAGCCGAACGAACCATTTCAGCTCCTCTACCTGGTTGCAACTCAATCGCGTGAACTAATGTACCCAAAGGGATATTTGCCAAAGGCAATGTGTTACCTACTTCTGGAGCCACTGACTCACCTGAGATAACTGTTTGGCCTACTTGAATACCTGCAGGAGCTAAGATATATGTCTTAACACCATCTGTATATTCGATCAAAGCGATACGTGACGTACGGTTTGGATCATACTCAACTGTCAAAACAGTTGCAGGTACATCAAACTTTTGACGCGCGAAATCAATCACACGGTAACGACGCTTGTGACCACCACCGATATAACGCATCGAGCGACGACCATCTGCATTACGTCCACCGGTACGCTTGATAGGCTCCAAAAGGGGCTTATACGGCTTGTCCGTAGTAATCTCCTCGAACGTCGGCGCAATGCGATGACGCTGTCCTGGAGTAGTTGGTTTAATTTTTTTAATTGCTGCCATTTAATTAGTTCAATTTATCGGGATGAACCCCCTTAATTATTTTTATTAAATTCCTTGGTAGAAGTCAATTACTTCACCTGCTGCTACTGTAACGATCGCCTTCTTAATTGTAGACGTACGTCCTGAAGTAACTTTTGTACGCGTGCTCTTGGATTTTACTTTTCCAATTTGACGCATCGTTTGTACATCTTGTACATCGACACCGTACATTTTCTTAACCTCCTTGGCAATTTCAATCTTGTTTGCTGTCAATTCAACCACAAACACGTATTTGCCTTTTTCTTGCATGGCTTGCGACTTTTCAGTCAAGGCCGGACGTTTAATAATGCCCATTGTTTATTTCGTTTAAACAGAACCGAAGTCCCGCAAATTATTTACTAAATGTTGACTCAATTTTTTGGATCGCATCCACCGTAATTAACAATTTCGATGCATTAACCAAATCATATGTATTCACATCAGCCGCGTTTGAAACTTTAGCCTTTGGAACATTACGACCAGACAATACTACATTTTTGTCCACGTCGTTTGTGATCAATAATGATTTTGTGTTGTCTAAAGAAAGAGCTTTCAACATAGCTAAGTATGCTTTCGTTTTTGGTGTATCAAATGATACGGTATCCAAAATCGCGATATCACCTGACTGAGCCTTTGCTGCTAACGCAGATTGACGCGCCAATGACTTCACTTTCTTATTCAATTTAAAATGGTAATCACGTGGACGTGGACCGAAGATACGACCACCACCTTTCATCAAAGGAGATTTCATCGAACCCGCACGCGCGCCACCCGTACCTTTTTGTTTCTTAATCTTACGCGTAGAACGCGAAACTTCTGCACGCTCCTTAGCTTTGTGAGTTCCTTGACGTTGGTTAGCTAAATATTGCTTCACATCTAAGTAAACCACATGCTCGTTTGGAACAATTCCAAAGACCTCATCAGAAAGAGTTACTTTCTTTCCGGTGTCTTTTCCTGCGATGTTATATACTGATAATTCCATACTTCAGAATGTCTATAGGCTATGCCCGAATTTTAATTTTCAATGATTACGTATGAGTTCTTAGCTCCAGGAACTGATCCAGAAACAACTAACAAGTTCTTATCTGAATAGATCTTCAAAACTTGTAAGTTTTGAACCTTTACACGATTACCTCCTGTACGACCCGCCATACGCAAACCTTTGAATACACGAGATGGGAATGAACAAGCTCCAATAGAACCTGGGTGACGACCACGATTATGCTGACCGTGAGTTTGACCACCCACACCGGCAAATCCGTGACGCTTAACAACACCTTGGAAACCTTTACCCTTTGAAGTACCTACTACGTCAACAAACGTTTCAACTTCTAACATATCAACAGTTAAAACATCCCCTAATGCTAAAGGCTGCTCAAACGTGCGAAATTCAACAAGTTTCTTCTTTGGAGTCGTGTTTGCTTTTTTGAAGTGACCCAACAATGATTTTGTTGTGTGCTTATCCTTCTTCTCACCATAACCGATTTGAACGGCGTTATAGCCTTCTTTCTCAACGGTCTTCACCTGCGTAACCACGCAAGGTCCGGCTTCAATCAGCGTACATGCAACGGATCTTCCGTCTTCCATGTATAGGCTGGTCATTCCGATTTTTTTACCAATAATTCCAGACATAGTATTTTTATATATATTAAAAAATATGCTTACAAGGCTATCGAGGCTTGTTGTAAGACTTTTATTCAAAATCGTTTCGCAACGATCTAAGAATCACATTAAATAAAAAGCAGAATTGGTAAAAGGCGACAAGATGACACCACTGTGGATAACAGTGAAAAACACCTTGTGTAGCTTAATATTTAATTCATGGGCTGGGCATTCAGCGATCACAAATCAATACCAGTTCTGACACAAAAATCGAGCTTATCTCAATTTTAGACCTGTTTCGACACGTATTTCTGTGTTTTGAATAAATTCGAGAAGTTCTGCCAACCTCTTTCGGAATTGAAAACTACGTTTGTCGAACGGGAGTGCAAAGGTACAGAAAAAAATAACACGTGCAATAGGTTGGGTAAAAATATTTTGAAAATCAAGGAATTAGAGAGGGGAGTCGCTAGTCGTCAGTCGCTAGTCATCAGTCCGGAGTCCGGAGTCCGGAGGGGATGAGTCCGAAGTCCGAAGGAAAAAAGGACAATGTTTATTTACTTCCAGCTATAATCTAGCGACTGAGTACTTTCCCTCCGGACTGCGGACTCCGGACTGACTACTGACTACTGACCACTTTCCCCTCCGGACTCCGGACTTCGGACTAACTACTGACTACTGACTACTGACGACTTGCGACTCCCCTAAAATTGTATTTTTCTCATTTTCATGCCTAGAAATTGAACTTATTTTAGTATTTTTGGCCTTTAATTGCTGAAAATCAGGTACTTTATATTTATTTCCCAAGAAAAAAAATCATTATGTCAAGTTTATCCACTCAAACAGGAGTATTGCACGGAGATGCGGTGCAGGAATTATTCGAGATCGCAAAAAAGAACCAATTTGCCCTTCCAGCTGTAAACGTTACAGGTACTAACACAGTAAACGCAGTATTAGAAGCTGCCAAAGCTGTTAACTCACCCGTAATCATCCAATTCTCAAATGGTGGCGGTATTTTCTACGCTGGAAAAACCCTTTCAAATGAAAATCAAGCTGCAGCCGTAGCTGGTTCAATCGCAGGCGCATACCACGTTCACCAAATGGCCAAAGCCTACGGCGTTCAAGTTGTCCTTCACACCGACCACTGTGCTAAGAAACTTTTACCTTGGATAGACGGTCTTTTAGACGCTGGCGAAAAATACTTTGCTGAAACTGGCCAACCGCTATTTTCTTCCCACATGATCGACTTATCAGAAGAGCCTTTGGAAGAAAACTTAGAAATCTGTGCCAAATACCTAGAGCGTATGTCCAAAATGGGCATGACACTTGAAATCGAGCTAGGTGTAACTGGTGGTGAAGAAGATGGCGTGGACAACTCTGACGTTGACTCATCTAAATTATATACCCAACCTGAAGAAGTTGCGTACGCATACGAAGTTTTGAGTAAAATCTCACACCGCTTCACTATTGCAGCAGCATTCGGAAACGTACACGGTGTTTACAAACCAGGTAACGTAAAATTGCAACCCGTAATCTTGAAGAACTCGCAAGAATTCATCAAAGAGAAATATAGCCTAGCTGCTCAGAAACCTATCAACTTCGTATTCCACGGTGGTTCAGGTTCTTCTCGTGAAGAAATTCGTGAGGCACTATCTTATGGTGCAATCAAAATGAACATCGACACAGATACACAATGGGCATTCTGGGACGGTATTTTAGGATTCTACAAAGCAAACGAAGGTTACTTACAAGGTCAAATCGGCAACCCAACAGGCGAAGATTCTCCAAACAAGAAATACTATGACCCACGTGTTTGGTTGCGTAAAGCAGAAGAGGCATTAGTTACTCGTTTAAAAACTGCTTTCGAAGATTTGAACGCCACAAACGCGAACCAATACTTATGATCTTTCGAGATATTTGAATTAAAAAGGGGGCTGCTGCGCAGCCCCCTTTTTTCTTACCTTTGCCAATCCTCCAAGGTTTGGCAAAGGTAGGGGATTTTAAGATTTTTTAATCTTCATCTCCGGACAAAAAAGAACGAATATCAACATCCTGATCTTCTTTCATATGAAATTGCGTAAACTCACGTAGACTCCCAAACCAGTCCAATACAAACTTTCGATCAACCACCGATTCACTGGGTTTAACAATATATTTATACGAACTCCAATCCCACGAGCGAAAGTCGGCACACAAATGATTCTTTTCCGGATTCGCATGAATGTAATGAATCAGATAAGTTAGATAATAGTCGTCGCCAACAAGCACCCGCTTGAATGGACCTTCAAATAACGACCCAGTACGAACATGATTCTTGTTAAACGCCAACGCATATGTTCGGAAGAAGATTTTAAACTGTCCTGCAATTAATTCGTGTTCCGTTCGTCCCTTAAGCTGCTCAGGACTGAAATAACGCACACGAACTAAAAAATGATAATGATTTGCATTCAGGCTATAAGAAACGACATCCAAATACCCTTCCAAGTAACGCTTCCAAAGCAACATGAAATAATGATAATTCGAGCGCGACTTAAACATCAACTTGCGATCAATGGCCCGATTATAAATGTGATAAAATTTGCCCGACTCAAATCGAGTCAAATAATGAGATAAATGTGACATAGTGATTAGATTTTTCACTAAAACTAAGCACATTAAACAAGCCTAAATAACCTATTTCAAAAGTTACCAAGTTCCTGATATTCTATTTACACAGCTTGAATTTCCCAGCTCTCCCCCCTACCTTTGCCAAACCTTGGAGGATTGGCAAAGGTAAGAAGACTACTTCCGAAATATCACCCCCTTCGTCAGCTCATTCAACACCCGAATCTTCTCCTGAAAATCCCCCTTCAACGTCTTTCGCACGGCCTCCATCCCCTCAAGCCCCTCCTGAATCTCCTCCGGAATCACATCCTCCAAAAACGCCCGTATCCGCTTCGCTAAAGTAGGCGACTTCCCATTCGTAGATATCGCAATCTTCAAATCCCCCTTCTGCACAATCGACCCCAAATAAAAATCACATAAGTCCGGCGTATCCGCAACGTTACACAGTAAATGACGCGGAGCACACGTCTCCTTAATCATCTCATGCAACGCCCGATTATCCGTCGCACAAATCACCAAATCTCGACCATCCAAATCCGCCAACTCGAACCCACGCTCACATAAAACAACCTGCGGATAATCCGCTAAAAATTCTAGCGTATCCGGACGAAACATCGGTGCGACCAACGTCACCTGCGCGGCAGGCGAATTGCGCAACAAGGCAGACGCCTTCTCTAGCGCCACATTCCCGCCCCCCACGACCAGCGTGTTCAAACGGTCCAACTTTAAAAATATGGGAAAAAGCTCATTCATGGGCTTATTTTTTACCGGCCAACTGGCCACAGGCCGCATCAATATCTTTGCCGCGCGATCGGCGGACATTCACAATCATCTTCTTACTCTCCAAAAACGCCGTAAACTTAGCCAACGCATCCGCCTCCGCATTCACAAAATCAGCCTGCTTAATCGGATTGTACTCAATTATATTAATCTTACAAGGCAAAAGACGCGCAAATTCATACAACTCCCGCGCATCCTCGACCGAATCATTAAACTTATTAAACATGATGTACTCTAACGTAATCTCATTCTCCGTCTTCTCATAAAAATACCGCAACGCCTCCGCCAAAGCCTCCAACGTATTCGACTCGTTAATCGGCATAATGCGATTACGCTTATCATCATTCGCCGCATGCAACGACAAGGCCAAATTAAACTTCACCTGATCATCACCCAACTTCTTAATCATCTTCGCAATCCCCGCCGTAGAAACCGTTATCCGACGCGACGCCATCCCCAAACCCTCCGGCGATGTAATCATCTCCACCGACTTAAGCACATTGGCATAATTCAATAAAGGCTCCCCCATCCCCATATACACAATATTTGTCAAAGGAATACCATATTTCTCCTGCGCCTGATCCCGAATCAACACCACCTGATCATAAATCTCAAACGCCTCCAAATTCCGCTTCCGATCCATATACCCCGTCGCACAAAAACTGCAGGTCAACGAACACCCCACCTGCGACGAAACACAGGCGGTCATCCGCTCCCGCGTCGGAATCAAAACCCCCTCAATTAAATGATCATCATACAAGGCGAAACTCGACTTAATCGTGCGGTCCGTACTCACCTGCATCTCCGAAGTCGTTACACATTGTAAGTCAAAGTTGGCAGCCAACCACTCGCGCGTCGACTTAGGAATATTCCCCATCGCCTCAAACGAGCGG
>CAIUGL010000176.1 GCA_903898715.1 uncultured Cytophagaceae bacterium | reverse complement strand
CGCATCAAAATATGTGTTTGCGATTTGGCAGTATCCTGGAAATAATCAGAATGAAAAATCAAACTTGGATCTGCCTCAATCCCAGCCTCCGATAAAGCACGTAAATAACCCAACCGGCGCTGATTACTAACTGATACGCTTTTAGGCCCTGCCAAAAAAGCGATGCGCTTACAACCGTTTTCCAACAAATGTTTAACTGCTTCATAGGCTGATTGCTCATTGTCAACCATCACTTTGGACGCATGAATCTCATCACTATCTCGATCAAAAAACACCAATGGAATCCCACGACGCTGTAAACGATTCAAATGATCCAAATTAACCGTCTCACGCGAAAGCGAAATAATAATTCCCTCTACCTGAGAACGAGATAGATTCTGAATATTGATTAATTCCCGCTCATACGACTCTTGCGTTTGGGTAATCAACAAGGAATAACCCGCCGCAATAGCAGCCTCTTCAATGGACTTGACCACAGTAGAAAAGAAGTAATAACCCAAATCAGGAACAATTAGCCCCAAGGTCTTCGTCTTACTTTTCACTAAACTTGTTGCCAATACATTCGGCTGATAATCAAGCTCAGCCGCCAAATCTAGCACTGATTTTTTAGTATCCGGATGAATATCCGGTAAATCACGCAAAGCTCGCGATACAGTCGCTACGGACACATTCAACTGCTTGGCAATGTCTTTGATCGTAACTTGATGACGCATAACTAGGATAATTTTGATTCGAATTTACACTCTTTTTTTTAATTATTCATCTCCGAATTCTCCTTCCAAACCACACACGAACGACCTCCCATCATACCCATCGGTGGATGCTCCTTCCCTATTCGAATCTCCAATTCCACATAATCAGGATGCAGTTCTTTGCAACGGGCAGCAATCCGCTCACAAAGTGTTTCTAACAAATCAACCGGCTCACGCATGATCTCAACACATACCGTGTATAGTTGGCCATAATCCACCGTCCGATTAATATCATCCTCAAAAGCTTGAGTAATTCGCTTCGAAATAGCCAGATTTAAAATAAACCAATTGCCCAATACACGCTCCTCAGGAAACAATCCATGATACCCAAACAACCGTACATCCTCTAATCGCACCTGATATATCCGCATCATTTCTAATTTAAATCACCCACTTTTCCGCGCGGACCGCTAGATTTCGCATAGGCTTCCAACACTTTATTCAATGTAGGCAAGCCATCATCTTCAATCGTAGTCACATCCAAATGATTTGATTTTGCAGGTTTCGAAACTGGCTTTGCCTTTTTCTTTGCGACCGGCTTTGGCTTAACTACAGGCTTAACCATCTTAGAAGCTGGTTTAGCTTTCACCTGTTCAGATTTGACTGGAGCAACTGGAGGAACATCCTTCTTCCATTTAGCTAATTGATCTATGGTTTGCTGAGAAAGCTCCAACATCTGTTCCGCAAAAGCTTGTTGTACCGCCTCCAAACGCCCCATCTCACGCTGCTTCTCCTTCAACTCCTGCTCAGCTTGAACCAACAGTTGTTTGCGTTCATTTTCAACTAATAACGCTGCTTTTTTTACTGATTGCTCAGATTCAGCAATTAATGCATTTGCCTTTTTCTTCGCATCAGCAAGCATCCCTTCGGCTTCTTTTTCAACTTTCTGTTGCCAATGTACTTGTGCTTCCTCGGCTAATTTCATCGCCCGAAATAGAGAAGATTCCACCTCACGTAACCGATTAACCTCTAGTTCTAATTGCTGGATTTTTTCTTGCATCAACTGCTCGTTTCGCGCAGAATCTGCAGCAAATTGATCTACGGAGTTCACATAGGCTTGCACCTCTGCCACATCGTATCCACGAAAACCTTTGGAAAAAGAAACTGCTGATATGCTCATAGGATTAATCTTAAGTAGTAAAATAAAAAACCTTTAATCGATTTTCCAAACAGAAATCTGTTTATCATCAGAACCAGAAACCAACAAGTCTGCATACGTGGACCAAATTAGCGCATTGATGGAATGTTTATGTCCCCCATAACGTGCAAAATCTATAACCTTACGCAAGGTCAATGTCTCTACATCCCAAATTTTAATCGTCTTATCCATACTTCCTGTCGCCAAATAGCGCCCACAAGGACTTCGCACAATTGAGTTAATCGCTTGAATATGCGCAGGTATTCCGGGAAATGCTGAGTTCAATTCATTCGAATGCCAGTCCCATGATCGAATGTGCGCATCACCCCCGACCGAAAATATACGATCCCCGGCTGAAACAATGGAAAACACACGCTTTTCATGAGCTAATTGGGCATATTTTAATTCAAATTGAGCATTAAAAACACGAATAAATCCATCGCTATAGCCCGCAAAGATGTGTTGGTCTACCACATGCAAACAACGCACATGCGCCTCTCCTACTTTAATGTGCTTACTAACCAGATGCGACATCCGGTCAATCACCGTAATCATGCCATGTGAACTGGCCACCCAAACCTGATCTCCCCAAAATTGTATATCAAAAATAGATTGATTTAACATCGGAATCGAAAATACCCGTTCCAATGAAACTAAATCAATGCCATGAATACCTTCATTATTTTGGGCAACCCAAAGAATACCAGATAATTGATCTAGCCGCATAGCATAGGCGGAACCTTGAATTTGAGCAATTACTTTCCCTAGATCAGGTTTTTCTAAATTCCATTGCACGACCCAACCATCTGCTCCCGCCGAATAAAACAAGGCTTGGTTTACGGCTTTTTCCAACGCGTAAACTGCCCCACGGTGACCCGCAAACGTATCAATTCGTTCTATTTTCAAAATACTAAGCTAATTGAACTGCAAAAATGATAATTTTACAGCCAAATATATCGGTATGCCGGAATTTTCCTCCACCCTCAACGCACTAATTCCAGAAACACATGTCTTTGTGTGGAAAATTGACGAGCCGCTGGAATTCTTCGAACAAATTCCAGCACATTGGCCCAGTATTAATTCCCAAAATCCAATCAAACGCATCGAATCTTTGGCTGCACGCTACTGCCTATATGATTTATGTAAACGGCTTGGATTGAAGGACGAGGTGCTCCAACAAGACGAACGAGACCGACCTTATTTATTAAATTCCGACTGGAAAATATCCCTAACCCACTCATTCCCTTACGTGGCAGCTGCTTGTAGCTACCAAAAGGAAGTGGGCATAGACATTGAAAAAAAAGGCCGAAAAATTGAAAAAATAGCCCCTAGATTCTTAAATACACACGAATTAGGCGACCGGGCCGAAAACCACATGGCTTTAACCCTCGCCTGGTCCATTAAAGAATCCATTTATAAAGCAGCGAATATTCCCGGATTATCATTTAAAAACTCAATTGCATTAAATCAGCATACGGAAGGAACAGAAGGAAATGCGATCCTACTTCAGGGAGAAAAATCTATCAAATATTATTGGGAAGAATTAGATGATTTTGTCATCAGTATGGCACGGATGGATTAATCCAGAGAACCAATTAGATTCGTTAACTCATCTTTATACGAATCATCTCCAGCCTTTTCGTAGGCCATAATAAGATTTCTTAGGACACGGCGAACAATTTCCAAATTCGAACACGGCTGATAATAGATGTCATTAGGCTCTAAATTCAATTGAGCTATGTAATTATCAATATCCGTTTTATTGAAGATCAATCCTTTGTTAAAGACATTAATATAGAATTGGAGTTCATCCTTTTTGTAAGTCAATACAAACAAATTAGGCAAATTAACCCCGTATACTGGCATACCTAATTTCTGAGCAATCCACATATAAATCACACACAAACTGATGGGATTGCCTTTTTTGGAGTCAAGCACTACATTAAGGAAGGAGTTATTGGCAGCATGAAAGTTCTTTGTATTTGCCCCAAATTTCAATTGGTCAAACATGACCGTATTTAAAATTTTCAATTGGTCAATCGGATGCAAATCATCCCGCATCTGAGGCCATACCTCGAAATACAATTGCTCCATGGTTGCATGCAATTCGGCATAGGAAAAATCAGGATAGCGATAAGTGGAAATAATCCACATACCCTCCAACAAATCCATTCCTCCACCCTCTTTCCAAAGGGTTAGTCGGCTTTTCATCAAGTCTAATTGAAATTCGTGAATTAAATCCTCGATTTTGGTCTGTAAATAAGGATTAAAACTCAATTGCTCCCATTCCGACTCCAATACGGGAATGATCGCAGAACCCAAGGTGCGCATTTGGGCTTCGACCAATTGAACTACTTCGGTATCCGAGTCGTCCAACAGTTGAATCATTGCTTTAATCGCGGGTTCTTCCATAAGGTATTTATTGCACTCAAAATTAATCAAAATCCTCAAAAATCAAACCTCCTGTCCATTGCATAAATGTTTGGATCCTAAATTTTTTTTCGGCGAAAAATGAGACTAAATTTGTGGTTGCTAAAAGCATAAGCAAAAGCACACATGATGAATATTCTGATTACGGGAGGAGCTGGTTTTATAGGTTCACATACCTATGTTGTTTTACAAGAAAATGGGTATAACCCAATCATTGTAGACAATTTTTCCAATTCTTCCGAAAAGGTCATCGCTAATCTGGAAACCATTTGTGGAAAACCAGTCACCTATGTGAAAGCAGATGTTAATGATCCTGCTACTTACGATCAGCTTTTTACCACCTACCAAATTGACGGCATCATTCACTTCGCAGCTTCTAAAGCCGTAGGTGAATCCGTTGCCAATCCACTTAAATATTACCGAAACAACGTAGCGTCAACGGTACTCCTACTCGAAAAAATGCAGCAATATGGGGTCAATAACCTCGTATTTTCATCTTCATGTACGGTGTACGGCCAACCAGACGAATTGCCGGTAACTGAAAATTCACCTGTACAAGAGGCTGTTTCCCCCTACGGAAATACCAAACAAATTTGCGAAGAAATTATTCGCGATACAGTACAGGCAGATGCTACCTTCAAAGCCATCGCATTACGCTATTTCAACCCCATTGGAGCCCATAAAAGTGCCTTAATTGGCGAACTACCCCTGGGACCACCTGCCAACTTGATTCCCTTTTTAACACAGTCGGTGGCCGGATTACGCGGCCCACTGCAAGTTTGGGGAACAGATTATCCGACAGCAGATGGAACAGCTATTCGAGATTATATTCACGTGATGGATTTGGCTCGTGCGCACGTGAAAGCGCTTGTTCACATGTTGGGTAAACCCAATACTGCCTACTACGATTTCTTTAATATCGGCACAGGCGAAGGAAGTTCTGTCTACCAAGTGATTCAGGCATTTGAAAAAGCAACACATAAAAAAGTAGCGTATGAAGTTCGGGATCGCAGACCTGGCGATATTACAGCCGTTTATGCGGCAACTGAAAAGTCAAATAACATCCTTGGATGGAAAGCTGAAATCAGCTTAGAAGAAGCCTTAAAAGACGCCTGGGCTTGGCAAGAAGCCCTTTTATAATCATTATGAAGAAAATAGTAATCACCGGCGGTGCCGGATTTATTGGTTCTCACGTAGTCCGTCTTTTCGTCGAAAAATACCCGGATTATCAAATCTATAATTTAGATGCGTTGACGTATGCGGGGAATTTGGCCAACAATCAAGATATTGCTGACCGACCAAATTACCACTTCATTAAAGCAGACATTACCGATGCGGCACACATGGACGCGTTATTTGCAGAACATCAATTTGACGGCGTTTTGCACCTAGCAGCTGAATCCCATGTAGATCGTTCGATTACAGATCCTTTGGCATTTGTGCGTACCAATGTTATCGGTACCGTCAATTTATTACAAGCAGCTAAAAAACAATGGGCTGGCAACTACGAAGGCAAGAAATTCTACCACATCTCTACCGATGAAGTTTACGGTGAATTACACGATCCAAAAGAGTTCTTTCTAGAAACAACTCCATACGATCCTCGCTCCCCATATTCTGCCTCAAAAGCAAGTTCAGATCACTTTGTGCGCGCCTATCATGAGACGTATGGTTTGCCAACAGTGATCACTAATTGTTCCAATAATTATGGACCCAATCACTTCCCAGAGAAGTTGATTCCACTAATGATCCATAATATATTGAATAACAAGCCATTACCTGTTTATGGAAAAGGCGAAAATGTACGCGATTGGCTATTTGTTGTTGACCATGCACGTGCAATCGACACCGTTTTCCACCAAGGGAAAATTGGCGATACGTACAACATTGGAGGATTTAACGAATGGAAAAACATTGATTTAGTACATTTATTGTGCAAAATTATGGACGAAAAATTAGGCCGACCGGCCGGAACGTCAGTTCAGTTGATTACTTATGTAACCGACCGTGCAGGGCATGATTTACGCTATGCCATTGACGCAACTAAAATCATGAAAGAGCTTGGTTGGGAACCTAGTTTGCAGTTTGCAGAAGGATTAGAAAAAACAGTTAGTTGGTATTTAAGCAACGAAAAATGGCTTAATGATGTCACTTCAGGTGATTATCAAAATTACTATACGACCATGTATCAAGGACGCTAATTATGAAAGGAATTATTTTAGCCGGAGGATCTGGCACACGTTTACATCCATTGACTTTAGCCGTTAGCAAGCAATTAATGCCTGTTTATGACAAACCGATGATCTATTATCCCCTATCCATCTTGATGTTATCGGGAATTCGGGAGATTTTGATCATTTCAACGCCACATGATTTACCTCATTTTGAGAAGTTACTGGGTGATGGGTCTAGCATCGGATGCAAATTCGAATATGCAGTACAGCCAGAACCTAATGGTTTAGCGCAAGCTTTCGTGATCGGTGAAAAATTTATCGGGAAAGAAAAAGTGGCTTTGGTACTGGGTGATAATATTTTCTATGGCTCAGGTTTGAGTAAGTTGTTACAAGCCAACAATGATCCAGATGGAGGCGTGGTTTAT
>CAIUGL010000175.1 GCA_903898715.1 uncultured Cytophagaceae bacterium | reverse complement strand
ATTCCTCAATTTAACATCTTGGCGCGTCGTTTTGGTATTGAATTTGTCGCACCAAATTTAAACTTTGTACAAGGGCGTAATTGGGAACAAGGTACGGTGTTAATCGAGGCAGGAAATCCGGTTTTCGATCCCATTAAAAAGGTATATATCAAAGAGATTACCACCCTTAAATTATCAGGAACTGCCAAGTCAATAGCTACACTTCAAGGTTATCCTGTGATGGCTGTGGCTAAAGTAGGCAAAGGAAAAGTATTTGCCTTGGGAGATCCTTGGTTGTATAATGAGTATACAAACAACCGAAGAACCCCGCTAGAATATGAGAATTTCTTGGCAGCCAAGAAGCTAGCCGAATATATGTTGAAGTAATTGAAAGCCCGGGAAACTGGGCTTTTTTTATCAGTTTTGATTCCGTTGTTCTTACCACAATACCTTAGCTTTGGCAAAGCTTAAAGCTTTGCCAAAGCTCAAGCCAGAAGTCCGTCCTAGGGAAACTGAAATCCAGTCATTTTTTCTAATCGGTCTTTACTGACACGATAATGATTCCAGTTTTTTGAGAGGGTACGCTCGTTCGGAAACAGGACATAAAATACCTCTGTGGGGCTATAAACGGCTTTCCAAACATACATGGGAATAGGAACACCGGATGTGAGCCGACCCTTTGCTCCGATACCGCCCGAATAAATCAATAAGGATTGGCCTTTTTTCAAGACTAATTTACGGCAAAAAGCTTCCAGAAATTTGAACGGTCCACGATTCAACTCCGGTGTCTGAGGAAGCATATTGGACATCAAAAATGTTTCCTCATTTAATGCATCAGAAGAAGTACGATCTTCTGAATTACACAAATGCCCCCGGTCATACCCTGACTCTCGGTAGTCATCATCATCTACCCGCTTAAATCCACGAGGTAAATCAAGATCCTCTCTAAAACGGTTTGACCGATCAACAGGACCTACATCCGAAGACTTCAAAGTCCAACCAACCCAATTCGCTCGACCTTCCACCCCATTGTAGGACATGACATAACCTTTTCTTACGGCGAGGTAATTAGTCGTAGAAACAGTTGAGGCCCCCGAAATATTGGGGACCCCGACTGGTACATACGATAAGAGTATAAATAATAGATTTAAAATCATTTACGATGGCTAAAAATCCAACTTAATAATTCAGGTTGCTTGAACGCATTATCCCATGAATTATGATTCACTTTGGGATACTCTGAATATTTAATTTCTACGCCTTGGTCTTGAACCGCTTTCACTAATTCGCGTGAATGACGAACTGGCACAACGATATCAACATCCCCGTGGTGAACCCATAAAGGCACGCGTTTGGCATATTTAGCAACATAACTTAGATCCGCGCCACCGCAGATAGGTGAAGCAGCAGCAAACATCTTGGGATTACGCGAAACTGCCTCCATCGTACCCATACCTCCCATAGAAAGTCCCATGATGTACGTCCTACTTTTATCGTGCTTAATTGATTTGACCAAATCAATGACCGCTTGTAAAGGCCAATTAATTGGCGCTGAATAATCAAAGACGAATGTAGTTGGGGTCGTTGACCGATTAATTTGAACAGAAGACCAATATGAATCTTTCGGGCATTGTGGAAAAATAACGATGGCAGGATAATTAATCCGATTCAATGAATCCAAAAATACATTTTTACCGTATTTCATTTGTGCTTCATTATCATCACCACGTTCACCTGCACCGTGTAAAACAACTAATAAAGGATATTTTTTACCCGGTTTATAGTCTTTGGGATACATAATTTGATAAGGTAAAGCCTTACCATCAGCCGCCATAAAACT
>CAIUGL010000174.1 GCA_903898715.1 uncultured Cytophagaceae bacterium | reverse complement strand
TGTAAATATTAACAAGATTGCGACGCTGCGAAATTCGCGGGGAGGCAATAATCCAGATGTCATTCAGGTGGCCTTGGATTGTGAGCGCTTTGGAGCGGAGGGCATTACGGTGCATCCGCGTCCGGATGAACGCCACATTCGATATGCGGATGTGCGTGCGTTGAAGGAAGTCGTGACGACTGAATTTAATATCGAGGGCAATCCGATGGAGCAGTCATTTATTGACTTGGTTTTAGAGGTCAGACCGGAACAAGTTACCTTAGTACCAGATGCATTAGGCCAAATAACTTCGAATCACGGTTGGGATACCATCCAACACCAAGGCTTGTTGCAATCATTAATCGCTCAATTTAAGGAGGCTGGGATTCGGACTTCGATCTTCGTGGATCCTGTTTTAGAGCTGGTCGAGGCAGCGTCTACCACGGGTGCTGACCGCATTGAATTGTACACGGAACCCTATGCAGATATATTTCGTGAGAATCCGACCCAAGCGGTTTCGGCTTATCGAAAAGCAGCTTTTCGGGCGAGCCAACTGGGTTTAGGGATTAATGCGGGACATGATTTAAGCTTAGAAAATTTGGCCTTTTTTAAAGCCAATGTGGCCCCGTTAGATGAGGTGTCGATCGGGCATGCCTTGATTTGCGATGCCTTGTATTATGGATTGGAAAATACGATTCAGTTGTATAAACGATCGTTGAAATAAACATGGCGCAGTAAGTAACTGCGCCATGTGAAAGATTTACTCGCGATTACCTGTCAATACTACTTGACCACCGGCTACTGACAATTTGATTGTTGCCACTTTGCCTTCAGTACGAGAGAACGTGATATCAGCATCGTAACCTTGAATGCTTGTTGTAAACGTATCAGCTGTAGCGCTTGCCTTTAAAACTGCACCTTCTGCTGGATTTGCATCTGTGCTGATTTGCAAAGAGCCATCTTTGATCGCTACGATTACTTTCTTAACATATTCATTGTCGGCCATTTTAAATGAAGCTGCGTAATCAGCTAGGCTTGCGCCTTCTTTTTTGCCGCCTAATGTTTGACCTTGTGCTTCAATTTTGATGCCTTTTACGATACCACCTTCGCGAACGAAGTTGACCGTGCCACTCATGCTCGTTAATTCATATTGATCTGCTTGCTTACCAGGTGTCAATTCTGCATCTGGAAAACCTTCGGCAGCCATCATGACTTTACCTTCTTTAATGGAAATGGCTATCGTTTTTACGTAGGGATTTTCGTCTAATTTGAAGACGCCCGCATAATCAGCGGAAGTTCCTGTTTGTGCGTTTGCGGCGAATGTTCCTGCTAACAATAGGCCGATGAAGTATAATTTTTTCATGTGTTTATTTGTAGTTTATTTTTGACAAAACTAATGATTTATCGGAAAGTGTGTTAAACCATTCATCATAAAAAAATATACAAAATTTTGTTTTCCAAAAGATTTATCTACTTTTGGCAGGCCCAAGCGGCACAAATCAACTAATTCGTCCAAAAAAATCTATAGGAGATACAATATGAGATAAAGCTCTACGTTAACAATTTTGAAGTTTTATGATTAAAATTCAGGTTAGCGATGCAGCTCTATTATCAGCGTACATCCAAGGGGACGATAAAGCGTTTGAGACATTGGTCAAACGTAGTAAATCCAAAGTGTATACAACTATTTACCTGATCGTTAAGGACCGCTATGTAGCGGAAGACTTAATGCAGGAAGCCTATATTAAGGCCATCGACGTGATGAAGTCGGGCCGATACAATGAGGAAGGGAAATTTTTACCTTGGATTCTGCGTATTGCGCACAACATGGCGATCGATTATTTCCGGAAGGAAAAACGTTATCCAACTATTGTGCTGGAGGACGGGTCAAAAGTATTTAACAGCTTTGAATTTGCAGAAGACTCGGTGGAGGACATGCAATTAAAGGCGGATCAAGTCGCGAATGTGCGGGAATTGATCAAAAAGTTACCTGATGAACAACGTGAAGTGTTGGTCATGCGGCATTATGAAGACTTAAGTTTTCAGGAAATCGCGGATCAAACGGGCGTGAGCATCAATACGGCCTTGGGAAGAATGCGTTATGCGCTCATCAACCTGAGGAAAATGCTAAACAAACAAGAGATTGCCTATGACGCAAAGCTTTACCCCAAATGACCTCATTAAAAATTTGTATGAGCCTGAATCGGGCTTTTCCCAAAATTTATCTATTGAAGAACGCTCGGAGTTAGCGTCCTTTCACCAGGTCAAAAACGCATTAGATCAAGCGGCCTATCAGCCTTCAGATCGTGTGGTCGATCGTATTCTCGCGTATTCAAAACACAAAGAGACGATACAATCTTAATCTTGAAATTGTTTCTTAATTTGCATGAAATTCAACACATGCAGAAGAAGGAACGATTTCAGGCTTTTATCGCGCATTTTTCCACTTCATTTCCGGAGGCGGAAACGGAGTTGCATTACAGCAATCCGTTTGAGTTATTGGTGGCCGTCGTGCTTTCTGCGCAATGCACCGACAAGCGTATTAATCAGGTCACTCCGGCACTTTTCAAGCGATTTCCGGATCCTCAGGCACTGGCTGATTCAAGTGTAGATGAGATTTTTTCTTACATCCGTTCGGTCTCCTATCCAAATAATAAAGCGAAGCATTTACTGGGCTTAGGCCAAAAGATCGTTGATCAATTTCAAGGTTCTATACCTGTGACCATTGACGATTTACAGACCTTGCCAGGCGTGGGTCGAAAGACGGCTAATGTGATTGCTTCGGTGATTTATAACCAACCGGCCATGGCGGTGGACACGCATGTATATCGTGTTTCACGCAGATTGGGCTTAGTTCCTCAGACGGCAAAAACGCCTTTGTTAGTTGAAAAAGCATTGATTCGACATTTGCCCAATGAAATCATTCCTCGGGCGCATCATTGGCTCATTTTGCACGGTCGCTATGTGTGCCTAGCCCGGAAGCCACATTGTTCGGCTTGTGAGATTACCCATTTCTGCGCGTTTTACGCCAAAAACAAAGAATCATGATCGAGGGAATTGGCGTTGCAACTGCTTTATTGGGTGTCATTTTTTCCATGCGAAGACACTGGTTGGCCTGGATATGGAACATCATTTCTTCCGGGATTTACGGCTATGTTTTTTATGCCAATCAGCTGTATGCGGACATGGAATTGCAAGGATTATTTATCGTTTTGGGATGTATTGGATTGTTTTCGTGGAATCGATCGGAACAAAACTGGCGTGCGGAGCGAGCTAGTTTTTCGAGTCTGGGCATTGGCGTTGTTTGTTCTTTAGCCATGGGGCTTGGATTGGGCTTGTTGCACAAAAAATATTTACCGGATGCTTCCTATCCATTTTTGGATGGTGTGCT
>CAIUGL010000173.1 GCA_903898715.1 uncultured Cytophagaceae bacterium | reverse complement strand
TGGTGGCAAAAATTTACAGGACTCAAGCCACTAGAAGAGGAGCGAAATTTAATGATGGAGCATACCTATGATGGGATTGAAGAGTTGGATAATCCGACTCCACCCTGGTTTATGTATTTGTTCTATTCCACCATCATTTTCGGAGTTGTTTATGGATTTTATTATCATGTTTATGCTACAGACAATCTACAGGAAAACGAATACAAAACGGAAGTTGCACTAGCGGAAAAAGCACGAGAAGCTTACATGAAAAAATTCGCAAATTCAGTCAATGAAGACAATGTAACTGTGACTAATGTTGCCAAAGATTTAACAGAAGGAAAAACTATTTATACAACAAATTGCGTAGCTTGTCACGGAGATAAGGGCCAGGGAGGCGTAGGACCCAATTTAACGGATAAATTCTGGATTCATGGCGGAGGGATCAAAGACCTCTTCAAAACCATTACACATGGTATTCCGGAAAAAGGCATGATTGCTTGGGAAAAAACGTTAAATCCGATTCAAATCCAACAGGTCTCATCTTATGTATTAACCTTACAGGGAACCAACCCACCGGGGGCTAAGGAGCCTCAAGGTGAAGAATTTAAACCTTAAAAAAACTTAAAATCATGAGAAAGAACGTTGGAAAAATGGACCGCGTCGTACGCATTGCATTAGCAGTTGTGTTAATTATTTTGGCTTACGCTAAAATTATACCTGCAAACTTAACGATAGCTACGTATGTTGTTGCCGCTATCATTGCCATAACTGGCTTTGTAAGAATTTGCCCCTTATACAAAATGCTTCACAAAAGTACCGTCAGGGAAGAACCTCCACAGTTTAATTAACCCCAAAGGTCCGAGGAAATCGGACCTTAATTTTATGTCTCAATTCAATCTTGATAATGATGATTTCCGAAATCATCTATACAATCAATCCAAAGACGGTAAACGACTTTGGATTTATCCCGGACGTATTATCGGCAAATTGTATAAACTAAGAACCTATGTTGCCTATGTTCTTTTAACGTTATTATTTGGATTACCATGGATGAAGGTAAATGGCCAACCGATCTTCTTGTTTAATGTATTAGAACGCAAATTCATCTTTTGGGGTGTTCCATTTTTTCCACAAGATTTTCATTTAGTGGCTCTGGGTCTCGTGAGCTTTCTAATCTTCATTAGTTTGTTTACGGTCTTATTTGGTCGAATTTGGTGCGGATGGGCCTGCCCACAAACCATTTTTATGGAAATGCTATTCCGTAAAATTGAATACTGGATTGAAGGGGATGATAAGGCGCAGCGACGTTTAAACGAAAGCCCTTGGACCAATGAAAAAATCCTGAAAAGGAGCAGTAAACACACGCTGTTTTTCATACTAGCTTTTGTCATCTCGAATACCTTTTTGATGTACATCATAGGAAAACAAGAGTGGTTAAAAATGATCAATGAAAATCCATATGATCATATGAAAGGCTTAGCTGCCATGTTGATTTTCACCGGGGTATTTTATTTCGTCTTCGCTCGATTCCGAGAAATGGTTTGTATCGTTGTTTGTCCCTATGGGCGATTACAAGGCGTTTTATTAGATAATAATTCGATATTGGTTCAATATGACCACAAACGTGGCGAACCTAGAGGTAAGGCAACCAAGACAGAAGAAAAAGGGGATTGCATTGATTGTCACTGGTGTGTACGCGTTTGTCCTACGGGAATCGATATTCGAAATGGTAGTAACCAACTAGAATGTATTGGTTGCACTTCTTGTATCGATGCTTGCGATGAAGTCATGGACAAAGTGCATAAACCCAAAGGCTTAATTCGATATGACTCCTTGAATGGAGTAAATACAGGCACCAAACTTAAATTCACCAAGCGCATTGCAGCCTATACTTCCGTCTTGATATTCATCATAAGCGTACTCGTATTTATGTTGGCAACCAGACGAAATTGGGAATCAACCTTGTTACGTACACCTGGAATGACATATCAATACGAAGAGAAGACGCAATTAGTGAGCAATTTATACCAATTGCGCATCTTAAATAAATCGATGAAAACGCAGGGATTCCAAGTTTCCGTAGATGCGCCACTAAAACTTGTTTGGGTAGGAAATCGAATCCAACAAGTATCAGCAGGTCAAATGGCCCAAGGGGAATTTTTTATTCAAGTACGTACTCGGACGTGGAAACCCGGAGAAAAAGTCCTTGTGAAGATTATAAGCGATGAAGGAAAAGAAGAAAATTTGAAAACTAGTTTTATACAACCTGATGAATAAATCAAGCAAAAAAGGCTTCCATTGGGGGCATGGAATCATCCTGACATTTGTACTATTTGGCGCATTTATGGCCTATTTCTATATCCATATGACGCATCAGGTCATTGAATTAGTAGGCGATAATTACTATGAAGATGGTCAAAAGTTTCAAAAAAAATTGGACTTGAAAAATCAAAAAGTCCCCACATCCGACACGCTTCACGTTCAATTTTTTGCTAAAAATAAGCTAATGCTCGTGCGCCTACCCATGGGAATACAGTCGGCACAAATACAATTCTTCCGACCGTCAAATTCCCAACAAGACAAAAGTCTAGTATGGACATCTAAAGACGGTGAGGCCTGGACAATTCCAAGCGAATTCCTTACGAAGGGACCCTGGAAATATTCTATTTCATGGAGCGTTAATGGGCATGACTACTTAAAAGAATCACGCTTGCTAGTCAACTAAACATGGGTACCTGGTATTATGCTTTCTTGATTGGATTAGCGGGCAGTTGGCATTGTGCCATCATGTGCGGGCCAATATTGCAACAAATTCATGCTAAAGGATCTGCTTCATCTCGCATGTATTTATATTGTTTGGGTAGGTTTTTCATGTATGGAATTTTAGGATTCTCCGTGGCTGGTTTAGGATCCATCTGGTTATTCCCATCCTGGTGGCAAGTGTATTACGTAATTGCTGGAATCTTGATTGCATTAATTCTAACGCGTAAAATAGGGGACAATGCCATCCAATTTCTGCATCAATATGTAGGGAAATATTTACATCAAATCGGTGCTAAACTAGGGCCAATCAGATACTTTTTTTTAGGTATGAGTAATGGATTATTGCCTTGCGGACTCGTACTAGGCGGTTTAAGTATTGCTTTGATCCAGCCTAGTCCATGGTTAGGCGCATTAAGTATGTTGGCTTTCGGATTAGCCACACTGCCTGCCTTGCGATTTTCAGTTTGGGGAATTAAATGGTTGGGAACTACCTCTCCATGGCTCAAGTGGCTTGGCTGGGTTGTTGTCATCACATTATTATTTCGTGGAGCGTACGGAATGGGACTTGCACATTCAGCTTATTTGCGTCATGCCAAAATCACCCCGATCATTTGCCATCCCTTTTCGGAATCACTGAATCCTTAATATTTGAGGTTGGCCAATTTATCTGCTTGCAAAATCGTTAATTCTGCGCCTTTCACTTCAATCAAACCTTCTTTCTTGAAATCACTGAGCGTCCGAATAACGGATTCCGTGGCAGTTCCTACGCGAGAAGCCAAATCTTCCCGAGAAAGCTTCATGACAACGGGGCCATCTTGATTAGTTCCATAGGTATTCACTAATTCCACCAAAGCTTGAGCTACCCGTTTACGCAGCGACTGATAGGCCATTGAGAATAAAATAGACTCATTTTTCAAGAGGTAATTTGTCAATGCCTTGCGAAAATAGATTTCCACGTGGATATTTTCCTTCATTTTCTCCATGAAGTCTTTGGAATAAACGCTTAGAACCGTAGCATCTTCTAGTGTTTCGGCTGATTCGCGGTAGGCTTGATTTTCAAGTAGATCCACAAAACCAAAAAAATCACCCGGCTTAACAAATGATGTAATGAAATATTTGCCTTCACGATTCGTATGATAAGTTTTTACTTTTCCTTTGACCAAATAAAATAGGCGAGAAGGCGTATCGCCTTCATTATAAATCAATTGCTTTTTAGCGAGTTGTTGTTGTTTCTTATCGTTCGGAAACTTTTCAAAATCTAAAAAGTCAATGGCTTGTTGGGCCAACACCAAATCATCTTGTGAATCCGTGATCGCCAAGTTAACTTGTTGTTTCTTCAATCTAGATTCAATGGCCCGCAACAATTCTACTTCTTGAAAAGGCTTAGTCAAATAATCGTCAGCGCCCATTTCCATGCCTTTACGCATATCAGCGCGATCCGTTTTT
>CAIUGL010000172.1 GCA_903898715.1 uncultured Cytophagaceae bacterium | reverse complement strand
TTTGTTCCATGAGGTTATTGATGCACGCTATGTCAATGCAAACAAAAACCTAGTCATTGCAGAGGCGATGGAAAAAATTCCAGACCATGGAAATGCCTGTGAAATCTATCCCATTTCCGAAAATCCGAATCACCAATTATTAACCGATGTAGGCGTGGTGACTTCCAGTTGTGGAATCACGTGGTATGATGGCGGGGCTTTTGGCAAGGAGTATAATCAGGTGACCTTCGTGGGAGAGCCCGTACACAATTTGATTCATGCGGATATCATTGAACCCCATGGAGCGACATTTAAAGGGAAGCGCTTGGTGGAGAAAAAGGAATTTTTGGCATCAAAAGATCCCTGGTTTAGACCCGTGAATTTTTATGTTGGTCCAGACGGCGCTATGTATGTGGTGGATTATTACCGCCAATTAGTCGAGCATCCGGAGTGGATGTCGGAGGAGGTAAACAAAAGTGGCGCCTTGTACAATGGCTCGACGAAAGGCCGAATTTACCGCATCACGAAAAAAGGATCGAAGGCGATGGATTGGATGAAATCCGTGAAGTTATCTACTAAATCTTCGGAAGATTTGGCTGAGCTACTGACGCATGAAAACGGCTGGTACCGTCGGACTGCGCAGCGCCTATTATTCCAGCGGGGAGACAAATCAGTCGCGCCCCAACTAAAGAAAATTATTGCTAGAGATCAAAAATTAGGTGCCGTTCAGGCGCTTTGGTTATTGCATGACTGGGGTATGGTGGATGCTAAAGATCTAGCGAATGCCTTGGGATCTTCCACAGAGGGCGTACGCGAAAATGCTTTGCAGGTGGCAGATCGGCTCATTGGGAAACCGGGCTTTGCAAAAAATGCAGACTTACAAAAACAGCTAATTGGCTTAGCGGATGACCCATCTGCGCGTGTTCGATTCCAATGGCTTTGTTCTTCGAGCTACTTCCGACTGCCTAATGCGGATCAGTTGCGCGCTAAAATTTTAGCTAAAGATATAGAAGATCCTTGGGCGGGAATTGCCGCGATTGCCGCTTCACAAGATACGGAGGAGGCTTTGCTAAAATCCTCTATTCAGACCTTAGGCATAAGTGCCTCTAAAGGTAAATCCACATTTTTTAGCTACCTCGCAGCAACCTTGGTTAAAAAGGGGGATCCTGCCTTCTTGTCTTTAGCCATTGACCAAAATCCTTCGAATGACTGGTGGCAAGCTGCTATTTGGTATGGCGTTGCAACACTCATCAAAGAAGCAGGCGTTCCTTTCCCGCTTGAAGAAAAACAAAAAGAGGCGCTGTTGGCCTCCTTCTTACAGACCAACCAGCCTGAACTTCGAAGCGCACTTCTTTCACTTTTTAAATCACTGGGACTACCTAAAAACTCGACCCAATTCGCACGCGTTGAGCAGCGATTTAGCCAATCAAAAGATGCCCAATTTCAGCGAGATGCCTTATCGCTATTGGCCTTGCGGGGAGATGCAAAAACGCAATCTAATTTAATCCAATACCTGTCTTCGAAAAGCCCCGTTCACTTGCAACTGGGAGCCATCGAATCCTTACCGAATAACTTAGCTAAGGCCGATTTACAAAAGATAAACACCTATTATCCTTCGTTATCGGAACCGGTAAAAAAGGCCTGGGTTGCGTATTTACTTGCGCATGAAAATCTAGTAACCACCTTGCTCCAAGAGGTTAAGAGAAACAATATCAAACGTGCTGATTTAGCTTGGCCACAAATCGTGGAACTGATGAATTATTACGATACAGGAATTCGGGGTTTAGCGCGTTCGGTCTTAGCGATTGCAGAAGATAGAAAGGCTATTTTGCAAAATTACCTTCCAGCGGCGGAGAAGGTAGGAGATGTGGCGATGGGCCAAAAAATCTTTGAGGCAAATTGTACTTCGTGCCATGCGATTAAAAATTTGAAGGGGGTGGATTTTGGCCCTAACTTAAATACGTTGAAGAGTAGAAACGCGCTCTCGATCATTACGGAGATCATTAATCCAAACAATTCCATTGCCGACAAATATGGCCAGTGGGACGTGGAATTAAAAAATGGCACGCGACTGAACGGCATCATCACTTCGGAGAACGATCAAACCATCGCGCTTAAATTAATGGGAGGTGCTGTTCAAAACATCTCCAAGTCGAACATAAAAGCTAAAAAAGACTTGCGCGTTTCGGCCATGCCAAATGGGCTAGAGGCGAACATCAGTGTGCAAGCGATGGCGGATTTACTAGCGTATATAAAAAAATAACCCCCTTAAAATCCCCCACTAATGCGGATAGATATTATTGCCCATTATTTCGAAAATGATGGGGTTATTCCCAACAACAAACTCCCTGTATTGATTTACAAAAATGTGCTTCAGCACGTTAATACTAAGGACTTTGAATTTACATTTAGCCAAAATGGCTGGGCAAATAATTGGACCGATATTATTTTGCCGTATGACCATTTTCACAGCAATACCCATGAGGTTTTAGGACTAAAAAGTGGTCAGGCTCAAATAATGCTAGGCGGCAAAAATGGAAAAGTTATACAGGTTGAAGCGGGGGACGTACTTATTATTCCCGCTGGTGTTGGCCATCATTCGATTGACAATTCCCTCGATTATCAATTTGTTGGGGGCTACCCAAATGGGGCAGATTGGAACTTAAAGATTGGTTTGACAGATTCAGATCGCACTTTCATTCGTGACGAAATAGCTCAAATTCCTATTCCAGATACAGATCCTGTTTATGGTGTTGATGGGCCGCTATTTGCGTATTGGAAATAGAAGAAGGCGTTTGGCTTCCATTGGTTTTTACCTTCTACATATCAGGTAAAAAGTTTTGAAGGTCAGGGATTACTTCTTTGAATAACCCCTTCAATACAAGGAGGATGCAACACATGATCGGTGCTGATACTACCCCCGCTTCAGCGTCAACCCAATTTGGCCTGCGTGATAGGAATTGTGATACAGAACGTGTGCGAATAATTTAGCCTTCGAAACGGTGCCAAAAAATGGGGTATCTATAGGCTCATTCCACCCACCGGCGGGTGTATTTTCAATCATTTGTTCAAGCATCGCAAAGCCTTTATCCAATAAACTTTTTGTTGCATCTACATCAGCACCTTGGCCAGTATCTGGTTGGCCCATCGTCGTGTTCGCCACATCACTCGGCATTCCGAAAAAATACCCAAACATCAGCATGGTCTCAGCTACATGTCGGTACATAAACCCGACAGACGATGTGTTTGCATTAAGCTTTAGCGCTGCATTTGCCTGATTCACTTCGTTGAAAGCAAAACTGCAGCTTAATTTATTTTGCTCGAGGAGGTCTCTAAAAATTTGTTGTTCCATTGCCATTGAATTGAATTTCAATATTAATTGGATTCTATTAACATTGCAAATGTGCTACGAATCTGGACAAGGAATTTCAATTAGTAAACTATTTTTGGTTAATTTGATTCAACAAAACCTATTCAATCCCGTATGAAAATTTTCGCATTACTCGTTTTTATCTCGTTCGCGGGATTCGCACAAAACAACTACAACCTCATTCCTTTACCCAAAGAAGTCGTACCCCAAACGGGTCAATTTGTGGTTAAAAAATCTACTTCGATTGGTTATTCACATGCCGACTTTGCTCCCGTGGCGAGTTTACTACAAGAATATCTTCAAGGAGCTAGTTCTTTCCCCATCAGCGCGAAAGCTTCGAAATCGGCAGTGATTCAATTTTCTCAGAATGCCAACTTAGGTGACGAAGCCTACACGCTTCAGATTAGTTCGAAGAAAATTAACATTCAAGCCAAAACTGGCAAGGGTGCTTTTTACGCTTTGCAAACCTTGTTGCAATTAATGCCTGCACAAGTCTATGCTGGGTCGCCTTTGACAGGAAGCATCTCGATTCCAAACGTATCGATTAAAGATGAACCTCGGTTTTCATACCGTGGGTTGATGTTGGACGTGGGTCGTTATTACTATCCAGTGGCATCCGTTAAGCGCTTCATCGATCTAATGGCGATATACAAAATGAATACGTTTCATTGGCATTTAACAGAAGACCAAGGCTGGCGCATTGAAATCAAAAAGTACCCCTTATTGACATCCATTTCCTCTGTCCGCAAAGAAAGCATGTTGGGTCATTACAAAGACCAAAAATATGACGGCAAACCGCATGGCGGATTTTACACCCAAGAGGAGGTAAAAGACATCGTCGCCTATGCAACGAAAAAATACATCGAGGTGATTCCGGAAATTGAAATGCCGGGTCATTCGCAGGCAGTTTTGGCTGCGTATCCGCAGTTTGGGGCTAACGCCGACAAGCTATATCAGGTAAAAACAAAGTGGGGCGTATCGGATGATGTGTTGTTTCCGCGAGAGGAAACCTTCACCTTTTTGGAAGATGTGCTAACCGAGGTGATGGCCCTTTTTCCAGGCCAATACATCCACATCGGGGGAGACGAATGTCCAAAAACCCAATGGAAAGAAAGTCGGTTCTGCCAAGATTTAATCAAGAAATTGGGCTTAAAAGACGAGCATGAATTACAGAGTTATTTCATTCGTCGGATTGATAAATTCGTCACCTCCAAAGGCAAAAAACTGTTGGGCTGGGACGAAATCTTAGAAGGAGGATTGTCTCCAAATGCCATGGTGATGTCGTGGCGTGGCACAAAGGGTGGAGTCGAAGCGGCAAAGCAAAACCATGATGTGGTGATGTCGCCTAACTCATATTTCTATTTGGATTACTACCAAGCGGATCCTAAAACGGAGCCTGTTGCCATCGGGGGATTATTGCCCTTGAGCAAGTGTTACTCATTTGAGCCGAATCTTCCCGAGTTAACGGCGGAAGAAGCCAAGCACGTAGTCGGTATCCAAGCCAATATCTGGACGGAATACATTAGCAATATTGCGTATGCTGAATACATGACGTATCCGCGGGCCTTAGCACTTTCTGAAGTAGCGTGGTCGACCAAAGAGTCCAAAAATTATGCAGATTTTAAAAAGCGTTTGACGGGCCATTTGCCGGCAATGGATGCGCTGAAAATTAACTACTCGAAAGCGTTTTTGGCACAGCCATAAATGATCAAATAATAACATGGATAAGCAAACGCTCATTAACAAGCTGACTGAAAATCACCAGGAATTTATTGCCTGTGTAGGTCAACTTTCACCAGAAGAATTTAGTGTAAGCAAAAACGAAAAATGGACGGCAGGCCAACAGCTAGAGCACATATATCTATCTGTCAAGCCGGTTGGTTTAGCGTTTCGGTTACCCCTGTTTTTGTTAAAGCTTATTTGGGGGAAATCGAACAGAGAAGGAAGAAGCTATGACGCGCTAATCGCGCGATATCATGCCAAATTAGCCAATGGAAGCAAGGCTACAGGTCCGTTTGTCCCTAAAAAAGTGGACCTACATCAAGGCCAAAAATTGAAAGCAAGCCTAACAAATGAAGTCTTAAATCTATGTGCAGCGATTGAAAAGTGTTCAGAAGAAGAGCTTGATCAGTACATTTTGCCACATCCTATTTTGGGCAAACTCACCTTACGTGAAATGCTCTATTTTACGATTTACCATGTGAAACACCACGAAAAGCTAATCGAAAAATCTTAAGAAACGAATGGGTTGATTTTTTCGATTATTGACAATTTCCAAACACTATATGTGTGAAATAGGGCGATAAACAAATTGCTAATAATGACGGGATTTGTCATCGTCCCCACCATGATTGGGCTTAGCAGCTTATAAATAATCTGAACCGACAGCAGCGCTATCACCATTTTGGCATCAAACTTGAAGAGCAGGGCCGCCGAGAAAATTAGAATGGTCAAATAAATCGAAAGTAGAATTCCCCTTGCAGGCGTTTCGATGCCGTAGGAATCTAGTGCCCAATTGGCTTTTAATAGTAGGCCGGAACATACGGGAATTAGGACCAATATATTAAGTGCAAGCGATAATTTAGGTAATAGCATAGTTGAATTAGAAGATTTGAAATTAGTCCCGACGCAACGTGTAAATGCCTACTCTGTCTTGAAAACATGCCGTTTTTGGCTGAAAAAGGCCTATTTGACCCGCGCACCTCAAACAAATTTAATTGTTTTTGATTTAGTAGTAGCCAATTTAAACCAACATTGGTAATTTTAACTACACATCAACAAACAAAACATACATGAATAAGCTATTGGTGATTGGTGCGGGCGGCCAACTAGGCACGGAGCTCACACAATCCTTAGCCAATACATACGGTAGCGAAGCGGTTATTGCAACCGATTTTCAAGAAAGCGCACGATCAAAATTTAACTATTGTCGCTTTAAAACCTTAAATGTATTGGAAAAAGAGGCCGTTGGCAAACTGCTTCAAGAAGAACAAATTACGCAGGTATATCACTTAGCTGCAATTCTTTCTGCCACTGGGGAGAAAGACCCGATGCAGGCTTGGGATATGAATATGCGGGGGTTGCTACATATACTCGAATTAGCTAGAGAAAATAAGCTAGAAAAAATCTTTTGGCCTAGCTCGATAGCCGTGTTTGGCCCCAATACGCCTAAACAGAATACCCCTCAAGATGCCCTAAAAAATCCCACTACGGTGTATGGCATTTCGAAATTAGCTGGCGAGCATTGGTGTGAATATTACTTCAATACCTATGGGGTTGACGTGAGAAGCTTGCGATTCCCGGGGCTGATTGGCTATAAATCCTTGGCAGGAGGAGGCACGACTGATTATGCTGTAGATATTTATCATCAAGCAATTCGGGAACAAAGCTTCACGTGTTTTTTACAAGAGGATACGTATTTACCCATGATGTACATGGATGACGCGGTCCAGGCAACCATGCAATTAATGGCGGCGCCTGCCTCAAGCATTCGCGTCCGCACGAGCTATAACGTATCAGGGATGAGTTTTTCTCCGCGTGAAATTGCGGAAAGCATTCAATCCCACCATCCAAACTTCCAGGTTCAATATGCTCCAGACTTCAGGCAACAAATCGCAGATTCGTGGCCTTCGAGTATCAATGATGACTGTGCTAGAAATGACTGGGGATGGAAAGCGGAATTTGACCTGCCTAAAATGACCACTGAAATTTTAACTAAATTACCTTCCTATATCCACAACCTATAAGTTTATGTACGAACAATATAAGCCATTCATCACCAAAGAAATTGAGTCGATTAAAGCGGCTGGATTATTTAAAAAAGAGCGCGTCATTACCTCGCCACAAGCGTCCGAAATTACGATTCAGGGCGGCGAAAAAGTGTATAATTTTTGTGCGAATAATTACTTAGGGCTTTCATCGCATCCTGCGGTAATTCAGGCGGCGAAAGATGCAATTGATACCCATGGTTTTGGGCTATCTTCGGTTCGCTTTATTTGTGGCACACAGGATATTCACAAAACCTTAGAAGAAAAAATTTCTACCTTTTTGGGGACCGAAGATACAATCTTGTATGCGGCGGCATTTGATGCCAATGGAGGTGTTTTTGAGCCTTTATTAGGCGAAAAAGATGCGATTATTTCTGATGCCCTAAACCATGCCTCCATCATCGATGGAATCCGATTATGTAAGTCGATGCGCTACCGCTATGAGCACAATTCGATGGACGATTTAGAGGCGAAATTAAAGCAGGCGTTGGCGGATGGGGCCCAACAGAAAATGATTGTCACCGACAGTGTTTTTTCAATGGATGGCACCATTGCGCAATTGGATAAAATTGCTGCCTTAGCGGAAAAATATGAAGCGCTCATCATGATTGACGAGTGTCACTCCTCTGGCTTTATGGGAAAGACGGGACGTGGCGTGCACGAACTGAAAGGGGTGATGGGTAAAATTGATATCATTACGGGCACCTTGGGCAAAGCGTTGGGCGGAGCATCGGGCGGATTTACGTCGGGCCGCAAGGAAATCATCGACCTATTAAGACAGCGT
>CAIUGL010000171.1 GCA_903898715.1 uncultured Cytophagaceae bacterium | reverse complement strand
TATTCAACGTCCAGGTATTCAAAACTTAAACCCGAATATCAACGCAACAAACCCATTGAATATTTCGCAAGGAAATCCAAATTTGGAGCCTGAGTTTACGAATAACTACGAAGTTTCGTACAGTAAATTCATCAAGCAGACCTACATTTCTTCGTCATTCTTCATGCGTAATACCACGGGAGCGATCAGTAACATTCGTACCGTTTACGGAGATACGGTGAAAACCACAGCCATGAACATTGGTAATGAAGATGCGTATGGGGTGAATATCAACTTGAACGTAAATCTATCTAACAAATTGATGTTAGGTGGTGGTGGTGATTTGTCTTACATGGTGTTGGCGAACAATGTTGCCGATAAAATGTTGTCAGCTCGCAATGAAGGTTTGCAATCAAACTTCCGCGTGTTTGGTAACTACAATATCGGTAACGGATGGGGTGCGCAAGTGTTCTCATTCTATCGTGTGAACCAAGTTCAATTGCAAGGATCTCAAGGGGGCTTTGGAATTTACAGCTTAGGCTTTAGAAAAGACTTTAAAAACAAAAAGGGAAGTTTAGGTTTTGGTGCTGAAAACTTCTTTACACCAAACGGTTTTGTGATTCGTAGCGAGACGAAGACGCCGACGATTGACCAACAGTCAAAAAATACGTTGCGTAACATGAACTTTAAAATCAATTTCACGTACCGAATCGGTAAGATGACTTTTGGTCCTACGAAAAAGAAGAAGTCGGTGAATAATGACGATACCAAAGGTGAAGGTGGTGGCGATGCCGCTCCAGCATCTCCTGCACCAATGGGTATGCCAGGCATGCGTATGGGTGGCGGAGGCGGAGGCTTCGGCGGACCTCGCTAGAAATATTTCTAAATAGATTGCAAAAAAAAGGAGACCCAATATGTGGTCTCCTTTTTTATTTCTGTCTTTCGATGGTATAGGATAATAAATCCCCGAGCGAATCTCGGTAGTTGGATTCAGGGAATTGAGCCAAAATGCCTCTAGCTTCTTGCGCAAACGCATGCATCTTCGCTGTCGCATAAGTCAAGCCTCCAGTTGATTTAACAAACGCGATCACCTCGCGTACTTTCTTCGGGTTCTCTGAATCGTTTTTAATCGTATTGATAATGAATTTTCGGGTTGACCTATCCGTGTTTTGCAAGGCATAAATCAGCGGCAACGTCATTTTCTTTTCTTTGATGTCAATGCCTAGCGGCTTCCCAATCTCCGCATCCCCGTAGTCAAACAAGTCATCTTTGATCTGAAATGCGATTCCTACCTTCTCGCCAAACTCAGTAGCTAAAGCCACATATTTTTCATCCGCGTCGGTCGACTGTACACCCACGGCACAACAAGCTGAAATCAGCGTGGCCGTTTTTTTACGAATAATGTCAAAGTAAACATCTTCGGTAATATCTAATTTTCGTGCTTTCTCAATCTGTAATAATTCTCCCTCCGCCATCTCGCGTACTGCGGTAGATACGGATGTCAACAAATCAAAATCCTTGTGATCAACCGAAAGCAAAAGTCCTTTCGAGAGCAGGTAGTCGCCTACCAAAACCGCAATTTTATTTTTCCAAATCGCATTGATGGAGAAAAAACCCCGACGATAATCCGATTCATCCACGACGTCATCGTGCACTAAAGTTGCTGTGTGTAATAGTTCGATTAATGCGGCCCCACGATGGGTTTTCTCGGAGATTTTGCCCACCGTCCCTGCCATCAAAAACACGAACATAGGACGCATCTGCTTGCCCTTGCGTTGCACGATGTAATTCATGATCGTATCGAGCAACATGACTTTGGTCTTCATGAACTGACGAAACTTACCTTCAAATGCCTTCATGGGTTCCGCAATGGGCGCCTGAATGGAGGAGATGGAATAGGGCATATTTTCGGGGAAGAGCCTAGTAGGTGGCGTTATAATTTGTGTAAATTTAACGACTTATTGGAATAAATTGTTTCCGCTCCGCTAAATAAACTAAAATATATGAGCAAGATATTAGTCCTCGCTGGAGGGTCTGTCAAAGGTGCTTTTCAGGCTGGCGCCATCAAAGCTTTGGCAGAGCAAGGTTTTCAACCCGACGCAATTTATGGGATTTCAGCAGGGAGTTTAAATGCGGCATATTTGGTGAATCGGATAGGCCAACAAGCCTTGGTATCAGGTCATGTTTCTTTCGCCCAAGCGGCAGGTGATTTATGGGATTTTTGGGAGACCCGCATCACGAGTCCAGATAGTTTATCCAAACCCTTATCTATTTTCGAATTGGGTTGGTCCGCACTGAAGAAAAAGTTTAAAGGTTTAGTTTCTACACAGCCTTTACGAACATTATTAGAAGAAGAGTTGAGCCCCCGTAATTTAAATGCCAGTCCTGTCGCACTGAAAATAGGCGCCGTGAATGTCATCGACGGAGGAATGCATTATGTAGATCCTAGCGAGCAGGCATTTTTTGACTATTTGATGGCCTCATCTGCCATTCCTATTTTGATGCCCGTTGTCCAAATCAACGGCGAAGCCAGGCGAAGTTTTTTAGACGGAGGCTTACGCGATGTGACGCCCATTCGGAAAGCGCTCGAAGACGGCGCCACGGAAATTGTCTGTGTAAGTTGTCACCCCGAAACCATTGAAGGTGGTATGTTTGATACCGGTGATTTATTGGCCCTCGTGGACCGCGTGATGGACATCGCCGTCAATGAAATTCTAAATGCTGACCTGCGCGAAACGCTATTAATCAACAGCACTCTGCCGATGGATGGATCACCTCAGGCCGAGGGGCCATTTACAGGTTTCCAACGTGTAAAAATAAAGAATATTCGGCCCATTCAGCCCTTGACCGTGGACATGCAGCATTTCACTAAATTAGATATTCGGCGAATGCTCGAAGTAGGTTACGCCGTCGTGAAAAGTCAGGCATAAAAAAAGCCCGATCGATGACCGGGCTTGGGTTGTGGTTTACACTGACATGATATCTTTCTCTTTGTCCGTAAAGATTTGGTCAATTTTGGAGATAAATCCGTCCGTGATTTTTTGAATCTTATCTTCACTGGCTTTGATTGCATCTTCCGATACCCCATCGCCCTTTAATTTCTTGATGCTATTGTTGCCATCTTGGCGTGCATTCCGAATGTTGATTTTCGCCACCTCAATTTCCTGCTTCACACGTTTCACTAAATCGCGACGACGCTCTTCTGTCAACGGTGGAATAGCTAAACGAATTAACTCGCCGTCATTCATGGGATTTAAACCCAAACTTGAATTGCGAATCGCCTTTTCGATTTCACCAAAAATCCCTTTTTCAAAAGGTTTGATGGCAATCGTACGCGCATCAGGAGTTGTGATAGACGCCGCACCTGAAATAGGCGTAGGCATGCCGTAGTAATCGATCATCAATCCATCCAGCATCGATGTGCTCGCTTTCCCAGCTCTAATTTTAGATAACTCAATGTTCAAGTGCTTAATCGCACCGTCCATGGTCTCTTGCGTTGCTTCAATAAAAAACTCTAATTCATCCATGTTGTATTAACTAATTAACGTGCCCACATCCGCACCAGACACTAAATCCGCCAAATTTCCTGGCTTATTCATGTCAAAAACAATGATCGGTAAATTATTTTCTTGGCATAAGGTAAATGCCGTCGTATCCATAATCTTCAAGCCTTTTTGGATCGCATCCGAAAAACTTAGTTGGGTAAATCGAGTCGCCGTAGGATCTTTTTCTGGATCCGCCGTGTACACACCATCCACGCGCGTACCCTTTAAAACCACATCCGCTTCCACCTCAATCGCACGCAACGAAGCTGTTGAATCCGTCGTGAAATACGGGTTACCCGTACCTGCGCCGAAAATCACAATACGTCCCTTTTCGAGGTGACGAATAGCACGCCGACGAATAAATGGTTCGCAGACCGCTTCTACCTTTAAGGCAGTCATCATGCGCGTATATAATCCTTGTTTTTCTAAAGCAGCTTGAACAGCCATCCCATTGATTACGGTGGCTAACATACCCATGTAATCTCCTTGCACGCGGTCGATGCCCGCTTTGGCAGCACTCGCACCACGGAAAATATTTCCTCCGCCGATCACAATCGCTACTTCTACCCCTAAATCATGTACCTTTTTAATTTCTGCGGCGTATTGACCTAAAATAACCGGGTCAATCACTTCATCTTTTGTCGATAATGCCTCGCCAGAAAGCTTCAAGAGGATACGTTTGTATTTAGTTTCTTGCATGGAAAAAGGGTGTTTGTCGTGATTTGTGCGGTGCAAATTTAGAAAATTTATTCGCTATTTGGTAAAATTTTCAGCCTGATCTTTTGCCGCCGCTAATTTCCACCACGGCAAATACGGTTGGTCATGATGCTCATAATGATAGCCAAAGAAATAACAGGAAATAAATGCCCATACATGATTCCGGGACTGACTCCGTGACTGTGTTTTATTTCCCGGTGTATGCTCCCCGCGATGTGGCAAATACGTACCAAAAATAAACAATTGAAGCGTACTCAAAATCGCTGGCAACTCCCAGAAAAGGATCAAATTCCACATCGGAATCCATAATTTCAAAATATTGTAGGTAATGGCCATCGCGAGGACTTGTTGCCACGTCACATATTGCCACATAAACTTAAACCACCACACAAAAAAATTACCCTGATGCACATCCGGGTCACCCGACGTATTCACATGGGCATGATGCTCATGATGTTTCTTGCGCAAAACCGTGTAGTTGTTGAATGCAAATAAAATCGTGCAGAACCGACCAATCGCATTATTTACAACCGGATATTCCACGCTAACCACCCCATGAATCGAATCGTGCGACGTGATGAACAAACCGGTATATAAATGCATTTGAATGAGAATGCCCAGGTAGGTCCATGGGCTGGCGGGGTCGAAAGGCCGACTGAGCAAATAGGCCAAATGGGCAAACCACAAGGTCACCAGCAAAATGCCCCAACATATTCCCTTGAATTTTTTTAAATTGCCCATGATTAATTGATGACTCCAAAATTAATACAATTAAAGATGAAAATTGTTTCCATTCTGATATTCATTCTTTCACTTTCCTCTGCCACCTACGCCCAAAAGACTTTTTGCAATCCGATGAATTTGGATTACGGGTTTACGCCCATACCTAATTTTTCAGAGCAAGGACGCCACCGGGCTACCGCAGATCCGGTCATTGCCTATTTCAAGGACCAATATTATTTGTTCTCGACAAACCAATGGGGCTATTGGGTCAGTGATGATTTAGTGGATTGGAAATTTATTTCGCGTAAATTTTTACAACCTTACAACAAGGTATATGATGAATTATGTGCGCCAGCCACGCTCGTGTTAGGCGATAGTTTATTGGTCATCGGGTCCACCTATGAGAAAAATTTCACGTTATGGTATAGCCAAAAACCCCAAACCGATACTTGGAAAGAAGCCGTGCATGCCTTCACCGCCGGAGCTTGGGATCCCGCTTTCTTCGAGGACGACGACAAACGCGTGTATTTATACCACGGGTCCAGCAATTTTTACCCGATGTATGGGCAGGAAATCGACCGAAAAACACTTCAGCCCATCGGCGAGCGCCATGATTTAATTCGTTTGCATGATGATGTACATGGCTGGGAGCGATTTGGTGAATACCAAGACAACACGTTCCTAAAACCCTTTATGGAAGGTGACTGGATGAATAAATACAAAGGAAAATATTACCTGCAATACGGTGCGCCGGGTACGGAGTTTTCAGCGTATGGGGATGGGGTGTATACGGCCGACAAGCCTTTCGGGCCTTTTAC
>CAIUGL010000170.1 GCA_903898715.1 uncultured Cytophagaceae bacterium | reverse complement strand
TATCAGTCATTTGATTCGCCAAAAATTAATTGCGGCGATTGACCAGCAGGATTTAAGTTTGAAGCCAACGGCCAAGCGTGTTTTGTTGTATTTGCCGGAAGGTGAATTGCACGAAATCGGCCTGCTTTTTGCAAATTATGTATTTCGTGCTCGAAAACACGCGGTTGTTTACTTAGGACAGTCCCTGCCATATGATGAGTTATTGCTAGCTTATTCTATTCATAAGCCTGATTACATTTTTAGCGTATTTACCACAGAGCCAAGTGCCGATAATATAGATGCCTACATGGCTCAGATGGCACAAGATATGCCCGATACCAGAATCATGTTGACAGGTTACCTAGTCCTACAACCAGATCGCAAACTACCTGCAGCGATTCATACCATACCAGACTTTCAAAGTCTAATTGATATCGCCAACGTTTAAGAAAAGCGTATATCCAAATTGGTGGCAGCTTCCACAAATTTCTTTACTTCCTGTTCCTGATCTTTTGGGCAAATCATTAAGGCATTGTCATGCTCGGCAACTATGAAATTGTTTAGGCCTTGGATGACTACCAACTTAGAAGATGGAGTTCGTATGATGCAATGTTGGGAATCATAGGTTAACACATTTCCCGTAATCACGTTTTGATTCGCATCTTTTTCGTGAATTTCATACATGGATTTCCAGGTACCGAGGTCGGACCAACCGATATCCGCGAGGATAACTTTGACATCTTGCGCTTTTTCCATGATGCCATTGTCTACCGAGATACTTTTGCAAACGGCATATACCTTGCGGATAAAATCATTTTCCTCAGAAGTATAATAAACAGATTCTCCCTCATCAAATTGCTCAGCTAATCTTGATAGGTTTTTCTCCAATTCGCGTTTGAACGTAGGGATGGTGAAGACGAATATGCCTGCGTTCCACACATAGTCGCCACTTTCCAAAAATGCTTGGGCTAATTCTAGGTGCGGTTTTTCAGTAAATGTTTTAACTGTTTTTGCTTCTTGATCACCCGTTTGAAATTGAATATATCCATATCCGGTATCTGGTCGTGTAGGTAAAATGCCTAATGTAACCAGTGAATTTCCCTGAGCGGTTTCAATTGCCAGGGAGATTTTGGTTCGGAATATTTCTTCCTTTAAAATGACGTGATCTGCAGGAGCAACGACCAGCGTAGCATTCGGATGTTTTTTGCCAATTTTATAGGCTGCATAAGCGATGCAAGGCGCGGTATTCCGACGTTGCGGCTCCTTTAAAATCTGATCAGATTTTAAGTAAGGCAATTGCGTTTGTACCAAATCAGCAAACTCCTCAGAGGTCACCACATAGATATTTTCCTGTGGAATAATACCTGCGTAGCGTTCAGCGGTTTGCTGGAGCATGGTTTTTCCCACACCAAGTACGTCATGAAATTGTTTAGGGTTTGAGCTGCGGCTGATGGGCCAAAATCGGGTTCCGATACCCCCAGCCATGATGATTAGAAAATGCTCTTGCATAGATTATTTGCCTAAAAATTCGATTACGCGTTCTTTGGCATTCGTTCGAATGGGTGCGTAAAATAGATTAAGATCTGCTTGGTGCCAATTTTTAATTTTGACAAAGCTTCGGCCAAAAACATACGGTGTGTTTGTCCATAAAATTCCTTGGTGATTTTGGGCATCAGCAAAATGACGTACCCATTTAAATCCGTAGGAAACCCCTCCTGGATTAAGTTCTTTGGGGGCAAAATTTTCATCCAAAGTCCAGGTAAGTGGATTGGTTGAAACTAGTTCTGTGGGCTCTCCCGGATGCCAAGGCGGTAAATATCCTTGTAAAAAAGTTGTCCAAGCGATGAAACAGCCTGTTTGACGTGGACTCTGGCAAGGCGGTATGGAGCTAAATGTATTTTTGGGTGTTGCGATACCAATAATGTAAGCGGCAACTAATTGTTTTTGTAATGCTTTGCCATCAAAGTATTCTTTCATCAGTCGGGTGGCATGTACTGTCCCTTGACTATGTCCGGCAATTATAATAGGTCTTCCCGCATTATAATGAGCTAGGTAATATTCAAATGCTTTTTTTACGTCTGAGTAGGCAAGGTCTAATGCCGCTGCTTTATCCTCTTTAAACTCAGTTACGAAAGCAAAATAGTGTGCTTGTCGGTACCGAGGTGCATATACTCTACCTGCAGCATTAAAAATACTCGCTTGGTTTAGTATCGAAGTGCTATCAACGAGCCGATTGAGGTAGGTGTCTTGAACCGATGCGTTCCATTGATATTCATTTTTGGGCGCATAGGTTAAGATGGTCGGATGAATAAAGAATACATCAGCGGCTGCGCTGGCTTGTTCATCTTGTAAAGGAGACTTTTTGGGTAGTTGGTCCGCTGCATCCACCCGCGTAGGCAAAGAAGCCCAATTGCTTTCTAAGGTATAATCAACTTCTTCGGGCTTCGGGCTTTCATTCCATCGAATGCTTAGTCTAGCAGGAACGGGTCTTGCACACGCAAAGCTTAGCCATAATAGGGCCAAAAAGGCAACGAAATTGTATAGTTTGCGCATGCGGTGCTGAATAAAACGTGTAAAGCTACTAAGAATTCAATCCTTTCTGAAGTAAAATTAGTTGAACGGTAGGATGTTTATGTGACTATTTACAGGTTAAATAAAAATATAGTTTGAAAAACTAGTAATTTTTTAAGTTCATTCATTGGGCATATTCTTAAAAGTTTCTAGATTTGTGACAGCGTAGAAACCCTACACTAATCGTTTCAACAAAATTAGACATTATGAAAAAACTTTTTACTTCAACGATGCCCCTATTTATGGTGCTATTTCTTTTTGCTTTCGTAGCTGTTGCACAGACGAAAGTGGGTGGAAAGGTAACTGATCAGGGTTCAAAAGAGCCATTAATCGGGGTAAGTATCTCGGTAAAAGGCAAGGTGATTGGAACAATTTCTGACGCCAATGGAAACTTCTCTTTGACAACTTCAACTCCAGCTCCGTTTACTATCCAAGTTTCGATGGTGGGTTATGAGCGTCAAGAAATTGCTATTTCAGGCAATAAAACGGATTTGAAAATCAGCTTGAAAGAGCAAGCATTAATGGGTCAAGACGTTGTAGTATCAGCTTCTCGTGTGGAGGAGTCAGTAATGCAATCTCCCGTTTCAATCGAAAAAATGGATATTCGTGCCATTCGTGAAACACCTGCTACTTCTTTTTATGATGCTTTACGCAATCTTAAAGGCGTTGAGGTAAGTACACAATCAGTTGCTTTCTCATCTATCAACATGCGTGGATTTAACGGAAACGGTAACGTTCGTGTGGTTCAAATGATTGATGGTATGGATAACCAAGCACCAGGTTTGAACTTCTCTGTAGGTAATATCGTAGGTATTTCTGAATTAGATTTAGAAGGCGTTGAGGTATTGCCAGGAGCTGCTTCTGCTTTATACGGTCCAAATGCTTTGAATGGTATCATTTTAATGAATTCAAAATCACCATTTTTATACCAAGGATTAAGTGCTCAGGTTAAAGCGGGTGCGATGACTGCGTCTAATCGTACGCAAGCAACAACTCCATACGGTGATGTATCGTTCCGTTATGCGAAAGCAATCAATAACAAATGGGCTTACAAGGTTAACTTTAATATGTTGAGCGCTGAAGATTGGCAGTCAACTGATTACAGAGATCAGAGTTTATTAAACGGCCGTGGTTTAGGTAATGGAAATCACCGGACAAACGTGGGTTATAATGGTGTAAGTATTTTCGGTGATGAGACGAACGTAAATATGTTGTCTTCTTTATCCCCTTTATTAGGTGTACCAAACCATCCGTTGACAGCTGGAATTAACCAAATTTCTCGTGCTACAGGTGGTGCATTATCTCCATCTGCTATCTTGGGTTACATTGCTCCTAATGTTCAGGTTTCACGTATTGGTTATACTGAAGCTGATTTGGCATCTTATACAAACCGTAACATTAAGTTTAATGCGGCATTGCATTATCGTTTTAATGATAAGGTTGAGTTGATTATGCAAGGATCTTATGGTCAAGGAACTACCTTGTACACAGGAGCTGATCGTTATTCAATCAAGAACTTCTCGATGGGTCAGTATAAAGCGGAATTGAAAGGATCTAATTTCTTCGTTCGTGCGTATACTACGCAAGAGAATTCAGGTGATGCATACGCAACAGGTACTTTAGGCCAATTAGTTAATGAGGCAGCTAAGCCTTCGACAGCTTGGTATCCAGAATACTTTGGTGCTTTTGCAGGTGCAGCTTTACAAAACTTTGGTACGGTATTACAAACAACACTTGCTGCAACGGGTAATCCGAACACAGCGATTGGTTCTGCTATCGCTAGTACGCAAGCATTATTCCCAGCATACCACGCAAATGCGCGTGCGATTGCTGACGGAAATCGCTTAATCCCAGGTACGCCTGCATTTAATACAGCTGTAGCGGCGATTAAAGAAAAGGCTCTGCCAGCGGGTGCGAAGTTTACGGATAAATCAGCGTTGTATCACTTAGAAGGTATGTACAATTTGACAGAGAAACTTGGCAACAAGTTTGAAATGATTGTAGGTGCTAACTTCCGTCGTTATGCGTTGAATTCAGAAGGTTCTTTATTTGCCTTGCAAGATAATGGAGATGAATTTACAATCTCAGAGTATGGTGCTTATGCACAATTTGCAAAAAAGATAATTTCGGACAAGTTGAAATTATCAGCTTCATTACGTTACGATAAGAATGAAAATTTTGATGGTCAGTTTAGCCCACGTTTCTCGGGAGTATTTACTGAAGGTCGTTCAAATTTCCGTGCTTCTTACCAAACTGGTTTCCGTATCCCTACGACACAAGATCAGTACATCAACTTGCTTACGCCATCTGCGCGTTTGTTAGGAGGTTTGGCAGTTATTCAAGATCGTTACAAATTATCGGGTAATTCATTTACTTTACCATCAGTGCTTGCAGGAAAGCCTGTTGCTTATACAGCTAAGCCTTGGAAGCCTGAGCAAGTTCGTACGATGGAAATCGGTTACAAAGGTTTCTTAGGAGATCGTTTGTTAGCTGATGCGTATGCGTATCGTTCAAATTTTACTAATTTCTCAGCAGGACAAGTAGTGGTTCAGTTGCCTTCACAGCATCAAGATCCAACAGTTTTAGGAAACAAAGTATTCTCGTTCCCTTCCAATGTTGAAAATGAGGTTGTTACGCAAGGTTGGGGAGTTAGCTTAGATTACCAATTAGGTAATAACTGGATGGCTGGAACGAACGTTTCTTACAATGAAATCAAGGACAATGGTGGACTTGCTAACTTCCAGTTGGCATTCAATACACCTAACTACCGTACAAACGTTTCCTTATCAAACCGTAATATCGGTGGTTCAGGTTGGGGTATGAGTGCAGTATGGAGATACCAAGAGAAGTTTGTTTGGCAGTCATCGATTGTTAATCAGGTATTGAACCAACAGCAATTAAGTGTTATTCCAGCATTCCACACGTTAGATGTGCAGGTTAGCAAGAAATTGTCTAGCATCAAATCGATCCTTAAAGTGGGTGGTACTAACTTGGGAGGCAAGCTTTATCAAACAGGATGGGCGAACCCATTGGTTGGAAGCATGTACTATGTTAGCTTAACATTTGATGAATTATTGAATTAAGATTAATTCATATTTTCTTGAGGCTGCCCCGAAAAGGGCAGCCTCTTTTTTTGTACTTTAGTGGATTCATTTTTAGGAGAAGGCATGGATTTAACGGGTTTTTCACATATTGAGGTTTTGGGTGCGCGTGAGCACAATTTAAAGAATATTGATGTATCCATTCCGCGTAACCAGCTGGTGGTCGTGACGGGAATCTCAGGTTCGGGAAAATCTTCGTTGGCATTTGATACCATTTACGCAGAGGGTCAGCGCCGGTATATGGAAAGTTTTTCTGCCTATGCCCGGTCCTTTTTAGGGAACATGGAGCGTCCTGATGTGGACAAGATTGAGGGGCTTTCGCCTGTCATTTCAATTGAACAAAAAACGACGTCTAAAAATCCACGATCGACAGTAGGTACGACCACGGAGATTTACGACTTTTTACGCTTATTGTTTGCGCGTGGTTCAGAGGCATTTTCATATTTGAGTGGCCAAAAAATGGTCAAACAATCTGTTGACCAAATCATTGCCACCTTGACTTCGCAGTTTGACGGAGCTAAGATTGTTTTATTAGCGCCAGTCATTAAGGGTCGTAAGGGCCATTACCGCGAGCTTTTTGTGCAGATTGCGAAGTGGGGATATACCAAAGTGCGGGTGGATGGCGAGATTCTCGACATTGAGCCCAAGATGCAATTGGATCGATTTAAAGTACATGATATTGAGGTGGTGATCGATCGCTTGGTCGTGACAGATGATGAACGGGTACGTTTATCACAAAGTTTGCAGACGGCGATGCAGGTGGGGAAAGGGCAGGTGTATGTACTGGATGGAGCTATACATGTGCATTATTTTTCACAAACATTAATGGATCCTGAAACGGGTTTGTCTTACGATGAGCCCGCTCCCAATACGTTTTCATTCAATAGTCCGTATGGCGCTTGTCCATGCTGCAATGGCTTGGGGGTGATCGAGGAAATTACAGAGGATTCTGTGATACCAGATCGCAAATTGAGTATTGTTCGTGGAGCTATTGCGCCGATAGGCGAGTACCGCGAGTTGTGGATATTTAAGCAATTAGAAGTATTGTTAAAGCCTTTTCAAGTGGGTTTATCTACCCCCATTGAAAAATTCCCTTTAGAGGCGGTGGAAATGATGTTGTATGGTACAGATGAGCCAGTTCCGGTTCCTTCGAAAAAATATGTGGGGACGGAGTGGAGTACCAAATATGATGGAATTATTAATTTCTTAAAGCGCCAGCAGGAGAGCGGGTCGGAGAAGACGCAGGATTGGTTGAAGGATTTTTTAGTGATTAAGACGTGTCCAGATTGTGAAGGTTATCGCTTGAAAAAGGAGGCGCTTCATTTTAAAATAGATGGTAAGCACATTGGGGAGTTAGCCCAAATGGATGTGCTTGAATTAGAGCAGTGGTTGGAAGGCCTTGAGTTTCGTATCTCTGATCGTCAACGGCAGATTGGTTCAGAGGTATTGAAGGAGATTCGCAAGCGCGTTGGGTTTTTAACGCAAATTGGCTTGACCTATTTGACGCTTGATCGACCGATGAAGACTTTGTCTGGAGGTGAGTCGCAGCGGATTCGTTTGGCTACCCAAATAGGCACACAGCTAGTGGGCGTGTTATACATTATGGATGAGCCGTCCATTGGTTTACATCAGCGTGATAATGAGAAGTTGATCCATGCGTTGAAGGATTTGCGCGATTTAGGAAATTCGGTTTTGGTTGTGGAGCATGATAAGGATATGATGTTGGAGTCTGACTACATTCTGGACATTGGTCCGGGTGCAGGCCGACATGGCGGTCATGTAGTCGGCTTCGGAAAACCGGCAGATTTCATCAAATTAGGTACGCCTACGGCTCAGTATCTAAATGGGGAATTATCGATTGACGTACCAAAGGCTCGTCGGCCTGGAAACGGCCATCACATCGAGCTGAAAGGTGCGACGGGGAACAACTTGAAAAACGTTTCTATTTCGTTGCCTTTAGGGAAATTCATTTCGGTGACGGGGGTTTCTGGTTCTGGTAAATCAACCTTGATTCATGACACCTTAGTGTTGAAACTAAAGCAGCATTTTGATCGGACAAAACGGGATGCTATGCCGTTTAAGTCGATGACGGGTCTGGAACATATTGATAAAATTATTGAAGTTGATCAGTCGCCCATCGGTCGCACCCCGCGATCAAATCCGGCGACTTACACCAATATGTATACGGATATCCGGGCTTTGTATTGTGAATTACCGGAGTCGAAAATTCGGGGATATAAGGCGGGTAGATTTAGTTTTAATGTAAAAGGTGGCCGATGCGAAAGTTGTGAGGGGGCGGGTCGCAAAAAGATTGAGATGGAGTTTTTGCCTGATGTGCTGGTGGAATGTGAGACGTGTAAAGGGAAACGTTTCAATCGGGAAACGTTGGAGGTTCGATTTAAAGGCAAATCAATTTCGGATGTGTTGGATATGACGGTGGAACAGGCGTTGGTATTTTTTGAAAATCAACCGAGGATTCATCGGCGGGTACAGACCTTATCGGAAGTTGGTTTAGGCTATATTACCTTGGGCCAACACGCCACTACGTTGTCTGGTGGGGAAGCCCAACGGGTGAAATTGGCAGAGGAATTATCTAAGAAGGATACGGGTAAGACTTTATATGTATTGGATGAGCCTACTACCGGACTGCATTTTCAAGATGTCAAATTGCTGTTAGATGTATTACAGAAGTTGGTAGATAAGGGCAACACCGTATTAATCATTGAGCATAATTTAGATGTGGTTAAGGTTTCGGATTATGTGATTGATATGGGGCCAGAAGGTGGAAATGCGGGCGGTCAATTAGTAGGGTCGGGAACTCCTGAGCAAATTGCTAAGTTGAAGGGTAGTGAAACAGGTCGCTTTCTTAAAAAAGAATTACGGTAAACGCTGCGGGGGTCATAGTCCCCGACAGCGTTACTCCGGAAACGTTTTTAAGACAGCATTAGTCTATCAATAACTTGGAGATTTTTTACTTCGGAATGGTTAAAAATTATCACCTTGTTGATTTTTTTCTCTCGCAAATTTGCGCTAGTTTCGGAACGGATTTTGGTAACGCTAATCGGGTTTTAGTTTTCATTAGCGGTTACCGCCAAACTCATCAACATGAATCAAATTAGCTTTGCCGCCATACTAGTAATCATGGGCTATCTCATAGCTCAGCGATTTGGCAAAATTGCAAAAACCATTCATCTCGCAAAGCCCGTAATTGTAACGAACTCAAGCGCGCGCTGGAAACGTGTCCTATTGCTTGCATTCGGGCAGAAAAAGATGTTTGAGAAGCCTTTTGTGGGCATGATGCACCTAATAATTTACCTCGGATTTGTCTTGATTAACGTCGAAATCCTGGAAATTATCATTGATGGACTATTCGGAACACATCGAATTTTCGCGCCGTTTCTTGGAAATTTTTACCCGGTCATTATTAATTTTTTTGAAATCCTCGCTGGCGGGGTGGTCGTGGCATGTGTCGTATTTATAGCCCGTCGCTTAAGTCAACAAGTAAAGCGCCTAAGCGCAGCAAGTCATCGGGAATTGAATGGATTCCCCATCAAAGATGCCATGCTTATTTTGATCATTGAACTCGTGCTCATGTCGGCACTTTACGTCATGAACGCAGCAGATGCTGGGCAATCATTCATCATTTCAAAACACCTGAAGCCTTGGTTGCCACAGGAAAATCTGCACCTCATTGAGCAATCAGCCTGGTGGATTCATATCATCGGTATCTTGCTGTTCGCGCTTTATGTAACCTATTCAAAACACCTGCACATCTTCTTCGCTTTCCCGGCCGTGTATTATTCCAAAATTGACTCCATTAGCCAAATGGATGCCATGCCCCATGTGACGAACGAGGTGAATATCATGCTGGGTAAACCCGGAGAAGCCAGTAACCCTGATTTCAAATTTGGGGCACAAGACATCAAAGATCTCACCTGGAAAAATGCACTCGATGCCTACAGTTGTACCGAATGTGGCCGCTGTACCGAACAATGCCCTGCAAATCAAACCGGGCGCTCCCTGTCTCCACGTAAAATCATGATGGATACGCGTGACAGATTAGAAGAACTCCAAAAAGATCCACAATCCACGAACGTGCTTCTGGGCAACTACATTACTGCGGAAGAATTGCGTGCCTGCACCACCTGCCAGGCCTGCGTGGAAGCCTGCCCGATCCAACTCTCCCCACTAGACATTATTCTCGAATTACGCCGCTTTCAAATTATGGAGCAATCTGATGCACCTGGGGCTTGGAATTCGATGTTTGCCAACATAGAAACGAATCAGGCCCCTTGGAAATTCAATCCAAGCGACCGACTAAATTGGGCTAAATCATGAAAAAATTACTACTAGTACTCGTTGGCCTAACCGCCTTATACTTCCTTGGACCACATCCAGATGCCCCAGAAATCAAAGGGCCTAGTTGGACCGACATACCCAACGAACCACGTGAAATTGCCAACTACCTACATGCCAAGGAAGCCACAAATCGTAATTTGAAGCCAGATAATCAGGGACAAATTATTTGGGCCGACTCAGCAAATCCACAAAAAACAAAAAAGGTTTTCCTTTATGTGCACGGATTTTCGGCGTCGCCCATGGAAGGGAACCCCTTACATAAAGAAGTGGCGAAAGCTTTTGGGGCAAATCTAGTGCTTGCCAGGGTGGAAGACCATGGGGAATTCCCAACCGACTCCACAATGGCAAAAGCCACAGCAGATAAATTCTACCAAAGTGTCGAAAATTATTATGCCATTGCGAAGAAATTAGGAGATGAAGTAGTCGTATTGGGAACGTCATTTGGAGGAGCGATGTCCCTGGTTTTAGCTACCCGTCATCCCGAAATTAAGGCACTCATGCTCTACGGGCCATGTATCGCGATCAAAGATCCCACTGCACCGCTGGTTGACAATCCCTGGGGTTTACAACTTGCCCGTGCCGTGATGCGCAGTGACTTCCGCGATATTCCTTCCGTGAGTTCGGGCCATACGAGTTTTTGGAGTTTGCATTACCGCCTGGAAGGTATCGTTGCGATCCAAAATTTCTTGACGCATGAAATGACTGATGAGGTTTTTGCGCAAGTGAAAGTGCCGGTATATTTAGCCTACTATTATCAAGATGAAGAACATCAAGATAATGTTGTTTCCGTACAAGCCATGCGTGATATGTTCCCTAAATTAGGGAGCAAAATCAAAAAAGAACAAGCATTTCCGCTTTCTGGTTACCACGTAATTACCTCTGATATTCTGGGTAAGCGGGTTGATTTGCCTATAAAAGCATCCGTAGATTTCATTAAGCAACTATGACACCGCAATTAATTCTATACGCAGTACCGTTTTTTCTCATCACGGTTTTGTTTGAATCTTGGGTCGCCTACAAGCAACATCGGGATTTTATTGAGGCCAAAGACTCCTTAACGTCCATTGGATTAGGTCTAGGAAATTTGGCTGTGGGTACCATAACCAAAGGCCTCGCGTTTGTCACTTATTTCTATGTGTATGAACACTGGCGCAT
>CAIUGL010000169.1 GCA_903898715.1 uncultured Cytophagaceae bacterium | reverse complement strand
AATTCGCTCAGGTGAATAGCCGCAGAAAAAATCCACATTAAATGTCAATCCCGAGTGTTTTTCAAGCACGGGTACACAATCTTCCTCCGTACAACCCGGATAAACCGTCGACTCATAAATCACCACATCGCCCTTTTTCAGTGCCTTTCCGATCATCTCAGAGGCTTTCAACAACGGGCTTAAATCAGGCTTTTTGAAATGGTCAATCGGCGTGGGAACCGTGACAATAAAGGTGTTGCATGAAGCTAAATCACCGCGCTCCGATGAAAATCGTAACCGGGTCGAAGCCTTCAACTGTACATCACTTACTTCTTGCGTGCGATCATACCCTCGGTTTAACTCGGCTATGCGGGACGCGTCAATATCAAATCCAAGCGTTGGATATAGCTTTCCAAACTCCACTGCCAACGGGAACCCCACGTAGCCTAAACCAATAATCGCAAGGGATGGATTCATTTTTACTTCGTAAATAATTTCACATCAGACTCCATCATATCCTTCACCAAAGCCGGTAAGTCATACTTCAATTTCCAGCCTAATTTCTCCTTCGCTTTTGTTGGGTCTCCGATCAACAATTCTACTTCCGTAGGGCGGAAATAACGTGGGTCTACCGCCACAACTTCCGTTCCGATCGCCACTTGGTAAAGTGGGTTGTTGCACTTCGCGATTTTAGCCACTTCGTTTACGCCGTCGCCGCTGAATTCCACTTCAATGCCAACCTCCGAAAAGGCCATCCGAATGAAATCACGAACCGTTGTCGTAATACCTGTTGCAATCACAAAGTCTTCTGGTTTCTCTTGTTGCAAGATTAACCACATCGCTTCAACGTAATCTTTGGCATGGCCCCAGTCACGCTTAGCATCTAAATTTCCTAAATATATTTTGTCCAGTTGGCCTAACGCAATTTGCGAAACACCCCGGGTAATTTTACGCGTTACAAACGTCTCACCACGTAAAGGCGATTCGTGGTTAAACAAGATTCCGTTCACCGCAAACATATCATACGCCTCCCGGTAGTTGACCGTAATCCAGAAACCATACATCTTCGCCACCGCATACGGAGAACGAGGATAAAAAGGTGTTTTTTCGGATTGTGGAACCTCTTGCACTAAGCCGTAAAGCTCTGAAGTAGACGCTTGATAAATCTTCGTTTTCTTGTTTAGGCCCAACAAACGAACCGCTTCCAAGATGCGTAATGTACCGATACCATCAACTTGCGCCGTGTACTCTGGCTCGTCAAACGATACTTTTACGTGCGACATCGCACCTAAATTATAAATCTCATCCGGCTGTACATCCTGAATAATACGGATGATATTCGTCGAATCACTTAAATCGCCATAATGCAAATGGAAGTTGGACGCCACATGTGGATCCGCGTATAAATGGTCAATGCGTTGCGTATTGATCAAAGAACTTCTACGCTTGATGCCGTGCACCACATATCCTTTACTCAATAACAACTCGGCTAAATACGCACCATCCTGTCCGGTGATCCCGGTAACTAACGCAACTTTTTTGTTCTGTGACATACTGAATTAAATAAATGACCCTTCGGCCTGTAAATACAAGCTTCGAAATTACGAAAAAAATGGGAGAGCTTCCCCCAATTTTTATTAAATGGGTTTTAACTTATATATACAAAGCCAAAATTTCTTTTTCGTGCTTCGCATAAATTTGCTTGCGCTTTAACTTCAAGGTCGGCGTAATTTCACCATCCTGAATCGTAAATAAACGCGGCAGTAAAACGAATTTCTTTACTTGTTCGTATTTGGCAACAGCGGCCATGGCCGACTGCACTTCTTCCTCCATTTTGTTGATCACCTTCGCATTGGTAATCATCTCTGCCGGAGTGCCCGCCTCAATGCCTTGTTGTTTACACCAGGCACCCAAAGCGATAAATTCAGGAATAACCAGCGCAGATGGGAATTTCTGGCCATCTCCCACCACCATACATTGTTCGATAAAAATCGACTCCTTTAACTTGTTTTCAACCAATTGCGGAGCTACGTATTTTCCCCCCGATGTCTTGAAAATTTCCTTTTTACGATCGGTGATTTTTAGGTACTTACCGTCGACCATCGTCCCAATATCTCCCGTATGAAACCAACCTTCTGGATCAATCGCCTCAGCCGTTGCTTCAGGATTTTTGTAATAACCCGGCATCACAGAATCCCCACGAACACAAATCTCACCATCCTCGGCAATCTTTATTTCCATGCAATCGATAACCGTACCCACACAACCCACCTTGAAATCTGGCGGATTAATAAATGACACGGAGATTACAGGCGAGGTTTCGGTCAAACCGTAACCCTCTGAGATAGGTACACCTGCTGCCCAGAAAACACGCGATAAACGGGGTTGTAAAGCCGCAGAACCCGAGGCAATCAAACGCACATTTCCACCCAATGCTTCTCTCCACTTAGAGAAAATCAGTTTGCTGTAAATCGCATATTTGATGGAATCTAAAAATCCGAGCTTCTTCATCGGATCATATTGTAAACCAAAATCAATGGCCCCAAAGAATAACTTCCGCTTAATTCCGGTTAACTCATTGCCTTTGGCATAAATCTTATCATACACTTTCTCTAGCAAACGCGGAACGGTCGCAAACATGGCCGGCTTCACCTCACGAATATTATCAGCAATTGTTTCCATGCTCTCCGCATAGTAAACAGATACACCATAAAACATATACATGTAAATGTCCGTACGCTCATAAATATGACACAGCGGTAAAAAACTCAATGCCTTATCACTCGCACGCAATTCGAAAAATTGACCACGATCTAAGGACTTGACGTTAGATACGATATTGTGATGGGTCAACATCACACCTTTCGGCCGACCGGTTGTTCCGGATGTGTAGATCAACGTTAATAAATCTGATGGTTTCACCGCATCCATCAAGGGTTGTAAAACAGAACGATCTTTTCCTTCGCCCATTTCCTT
>CAIUGL010000168.1 GCA_903898715.1 uncultured Cytophagaceae bacterium | reverse complement strand
TATTGGAAACCCGTGCAATCGGGAGATTTGCATTGGACTGACACGATGAAAGTTCAGTCGCTTATCTCAAATACAAAATCAGTGTTTCACCCGGAGCGACACCGACTAAACGCGCCGCTTTCTCCACATGCTTCCGCGGCATTGGACGGAGTGCAAATTAAGCTTTCGGATTTTACACTTCCACATACGTCAAATCATTTGGTGGTAGAAGGTGCCGGCGGTCTGATGGTTCCATTAAATGAGCACGATGTGCTATTGGACCTCATTCAACAGCTCCAAATTCCCGTCATACTTGTTTCGCGAAATTACCTAGGCAGCATTAACCATACGCTCTTATCTTTCGATGCCTTGAAGCAACGCAATATCCCAATCGCCGGTATCGTGTTCAATGGCGAACCTAATCCGGCATCGGAATCATTTATTGAAAATTATACGCAATTGCCGGTATTATTTCGGGTTGGAAATTTGGATGACATCACACCAGAATCCATTCGCGACGTGGTGAAACAATTGCCTATTGATTTCCCCGTAAGGTAATTTGCGGATCAGCGAGTGGAAATTAAATTAGCATCCAAGTAATATTTAATTGAATTTCGGTAAGTTTGAAAAACTAAAATCTCGTCAATTGAGATTTTGACCTCGAACCTATTAACCATTCATGAAACAATTACAGACGCTCGATTACATTGTATTTCTCCTCTATTTTGTCTCCGTTACCAGTTATGGATATTGGGTATACCAACGGAAAAAGAAGGCAGAAATTTCCACAAAAGACTTTTTTCTCGCAGAAGGATCGCTTACCTGGTGGGCCATCGGAGCCTCATTATTAGCCTCTAATATTTCAGCCGAACACTTTATCGGCATGTCGGGCTCTGGCTTCGCAATTGGCTTAGCCATCTCTTCCTACGAATGGATGTCGGCCGCCGCACTTGTCATCGTGGCCATTTTCTTTGTTCCTATTTTCTTGAAGAACAAGATTTATACGATGCCACAGTTTTTGTCGCAGCGCTACAATAATACGGTGGCGACAATCATGGCGGTTTTTTGGTTGTTGTTGTATGTATTTGTCAACCTTACCTCCATTCTTTATCTAGGCGCATTGGCCATCGAAAGCATCACCTCCATTCCTTTTTTATATGCGATGGTTGGCCTAGCCTTGTTCGCCATTTTCATCACCTTGGGTGGGATGAAGGTGATCGGTTACACGGATTTTATCCAGGTAATTGTCTTGATTATCGGCGGTTTAGTGGTGACGTATTTGTCCCTTGACATGGTGTCTGATCGCTTTAACAGCGGAGGCGTTTTCGGCGGTTTAATGGAGTTGCGTACCCAAGCAGATGACCATTTTCACATGATCTTTTCGGAGGGCGATAAGTATTACGATGCCCTACCCGGATTTGCCATTTTGTTTGGCGGGATGTGGATCAATAACTTGAATTATTGGGGATGTAATCAATACATTGTTCAACGGACATTAGGAGCAGATTTACCTACGGCACGTTCAGGGATTTTGTTTGCTGCCTTCTTGAAATTATTGATGCCCTTAATTTGTGTGATTCCGGGTATCGCGATGTATGTGCTCTACCAAAACGGCGCTTTCCAAAATGAAATGACCATCGCCGGAATCGTTAAGCCGGACCATTCTTATCCCACGCTCATGAACTTGTTGCCTGCTGGATTAAAAGGACTTTCGTTTGCAGCTTTAACCGCGGCGATTGTGGCGTCTTTGGCAGGGAAAAGCAATAGCATTTCGACCATTTTTAGCTTAGATATTTACAAGAAATCCTTGAATCCGAATGCCTCTGAAGCCCAAACAGTTTGGGTTGGTCGCATCGCAATCTGGGTTTCTTTCGGCATTGCCTTATTAATCGCGCCGCAATTACGCCAGCTTGAACAAGCGTATCAGTTCATTCAGGAATACTCTAATTACCTGACGCCTGGAGCCTTTGCCTTGTTCTCTTTGGGGCTATTTTGGAAGCGGACTACCTCAGCAGCTGCGATTGTCGCGGCCGTGGCGTCCATACCCTTGGTCGTATTATTCAAGAATTTACATACGTTCATCGGCGGAAATCCAATCCCATTCTTACATGTAACCTCATGGGTTTATGTGATTTTGGTGGCCTTGATGGTCTTGATTTCTTTGGCAGATCGGAGCTCCATTAATAATCCAAAAGGTTTGGAAGTGGAACGCGCCGACTTCCTTGTGTCGAAGCAATTTGCGATTATCTCCATTTTGGTCATGGGCATTGTGGCCGGGTTGTATACCGTATTTTATTAATGGTTTGTTGGGGCACTTTCAATGCCCCAACAACCTTACAAAACTTTTTCGGTGTCTGTCGTAAACAAGCGCGTGCTCACCGTATACGTTCCTCCGTTCGGATCTTTGTATTTTAAATCCATGTAAAAAGCTTGGTATCCTTTTTTCACAAACGGAATCGTATACTTGACCGTTGACCCCTCATATTTTACCCGCCGCGTTAACCATAAATTATTTCGGAAATCCCGATCTGCCGAAGTTGTCGCCCAGATAGCGGCCTCCACTAAATCGTTTGGATTTGCTTGAACAGCTAGCTCAAATCCCTCGGAGGTTTTATTCACAGCCCAGGTACTCACCGGATATTCTTTATTCTGAAGTGTTAAGCCAAAGAACGCACTTAGCCCTTCCAAGGCTTGTTTTCCTCCTGCCAAATCATGTCCGGCATTGGGCACATAGTGGATTAAATTTTTACCAGGAATTTGATCGAAATAATGTTTGATCGCATCAGCTGTCCAATAGGGGTCGTTTGTGCCCACGAATATCATCTTCGGAACCGTTAGTTTTTCCTTGTAGGAATACGGATCGATCATCGCCGTGATCGCTTTTCCATCCGGACTGGATGTACTTTGCGGGATGCCTATTTTGACATAGTCTTCAATTTGATCACTGTATTCGCCGTACGTCTCAAATTGGTAGCTGAGCGTTTTGGGCATGTTCAGCATGTCGATGACCATAGGGCCAATGGCCTTCACGCGCTTGTCGTCGATTGCG
>CAIUGL010000167.1 GCA_903898715.1 uncultured Cytophagaceae bacterium | reverse complement strand
TTAGCGCAAGCTTTCGTGATCGGTGAAAAATTTATCGGGAAAGAAAAAGTGGCTTTGGTACTGGGTGATAATATTTTCTATGGCTCAGGTTTGAGTAAGTTGTTACAAGCCAACAATGATCCAGATGGAGGCGTGGTTTATGCTTATTCGGTCAATGATCCAGAACGTTATGGTGTGGTGGAATTTGATACCGACAATAAAGTTATTTCGATTGAGGAAAAACCAAGGAATCCAAAGTCGAATTATGCGGTTCCGGGCTTATACTTCTACGACAATGATGTGGTAGAAATTGCCAAAAACATCGCTCCTTCACCTCGTGGCGAATATGAAATAACCGATGTAAATAAAGAGTATTTGAAGCGTGGGAAGCTTTCTGTCGGAATCTTAAACCGTGGAACAGCTTGGCTAGACACGGGCACTTTTGCTTCATTAATGCAAGCAGGACAATTTGTCCAAGTTATTGAAGAACGTCAAGGAATGAAAATTGGGTGTATCGAAGAAGTTGCCTACCGCATGGGGTACATTGACGCAGATCAACTCGAAACGATAGCAAAACCACTCGTTAAAAGTGGCTATGGCCAATACTTATTAAATTTATTACGATAACACGTAACCGGCTAATAATGCCGCACTGAATAGCGCAATCGCAGGAACACGTTCCGTTTGCGCCACTAGAAAAGTGAAAATCACTAAGGCGATGGAGACCCCATCGCCTTTTTGTATCATCGGATAAACAAATGTGTACACTGCGACGCCTGTTAATCCGACAGATGCAGCCTGAATACCTGCCAAAGAAGCCCGTATGAATCGATATTGCTTCAATTGCCCCCAGATACGGAAGACGAAAAAGATCAAAAAAGTGCCTGGCAAAAAGATGCCTAATGCACCTATTACACTACCTGCTAACTGACCGAATATCCCATAATCTTTCATCAATAAGACGCCTAAATAGGAGGTAAGAGCAAAAATCGGACCTGGAAGTGATTGCGAAAGTGCCATACCAGTCAAATAATCATCTGGCCGAATTAAACCCTTAAAATCAACGAATTCAGTATATAAAACAGGTGCGAGTACCTGCCCACCCCCAAAAACGAGACTTCCGTTTCGGTAAAAATTCTCAAGTAAATGAAACGGAAAGTAATCCGTGGTTTCACCTAACAGGACCAAAAAAACAAACACTCCCCAGAACAAATGAAAATTTGCCCAAGGTATAATCATTTTATGCTTATTCTGGCGAGGAAATTCACGAAAATTGAAAGATGAAATTAAGCCTCCCAAGACTAATACGATTGGGAAAATATACGGCGTCGCAAATAAGATACCTACCGCAATGGTAAACACTAAAATCCAAACATACATCCAGGATTTTATTACTTTTCGGGCCATCAACCAGCCTGCTTGCAAAATCAAACCAACCCCTACAGGTAACACAAACTGAACCAGATCACGATTACGCAAATACGTCATCCCATAGGCAGCTAAAGTCATGATAAATACCGCTGGGGTGATCCACAACAACAATGTCATGTAGGCTAAGGAGGCCCCTCCCCGCTTCAAACCAATCGCCGTAATCATCTGCGTGGAAGTTGGCCCAGGCAATACCGAACACAACGCCTGAATCTCAAACAGCTCATCTTCAGTTAAATACTGCTTTTCATGCACGAGACGGCGCAAAAAAAGGGCCCAGTGTACCTGAGGCCCTCCAAATGATGTGGCAGCCAAAACAAATACATCCCATAAAAAATTCAGATGTTTTGGCCGTTTCACGTTATTTTTTCTTTAATCCCAATTCGATTAATCGCTCATTCAAAAACGCTCC
>CAIUGL010000166.1 GCA_903898715.1 uncultured Cytophagaceae bacterium | reverse complement strand
GGAGCATTGCACGGTTTGGTTTAATGCGGTGGTTCGCGGGGATGTGAATCGGATTCGCATTGGAAATTATACGAATATTCAGGATGGTGCCGTGATTCATTGTACGTACCAAAAGACCGAAACGACGATCGGAAATTACGTGTCGGTGGCGCATAACGCTATTGTGCATGGCTGCACGATTGAGGACCACGTGCTGATTGGCATGGGTGCTATCGTGATGGATGGGGCGGTGATTGAGACAGGTTCAATTATTGCCGCGGGTGCCGTGGTCACATCAAATACGCGCGTTCCCGCTGGCAGTATTTATGCGGGGAACCCGGCAAAATTTTTGAAGCCGGTGAGTGACGATGCGGCAGGTGTTTTTATGCGGACGGCGATGAATTATGTGGAGTATGCGAAATGGTTTCACCAGTAGACTTTGGACGTTAGACGCTGGACGTTAGACGTTAGTCCGAAGGATTTTTTCCTTCGTTACCTGATTTGAAATCAATTTAATAAAAGATGCCCCAATGTTCAATTTTCCCTACGGACTGTTGACTTCGGACTAGCATTTATCTTGAACTTACGTCCCGATACGTTGGACGTCAGCCGCGCTCCATACGCACATAACTTTTCCCCGCCTTCTCAAAGGTAGTCGAACGTGCAAATAGGCCGAATTTCTCGTAAAAAGCCTGTTTTTCGACCCGGGCATGACACCAAATGTTTTGACCTGGATGCGCATCCATCACATGTTGCAATAAATAAGATCCATACCCCTTTCCCTGCTCCGATGTAAGCGTCGCAAATTTTCGAAATTGAAGGCCTTCGGGTGTTTCAAAAAGTGAAATGATCGAGACAACTTGACCATCTATAACCACCCCGAAGTGTTTCGCTTCCGCATCTTCAGGAATGCGCACAAAGCTTGGGTCGCGCTCCGGCCACATGACCTGATGGCGAATTTGCCAAACCGTTTCGAGGGGAATTTCTTGAATCGTCATGTCCGTAAAATTATAAGAAAAAGGTGTAAATGAGGAAGAAAATTGCCAACTAGCATCCATGGAAATCTATTTACTCGCAAGCGCATGGGCGACATACTTTTTTGTCCATAGTTTTTTGGCAGCTACACAAGTGAAAAATTGGGTAGAAAAAACGCTCCCAACCGTCTTTCCTTTTTATCGAATTGGCTACAATATCATCGCCTTTTCGAGCTTATTGCCACTCTTATATGGTAGCATCTCAACACCCAATCAGATACTAACTTTCCCCGCTTGGACCTGGTACCTCGGCATAATTTGCCTGGCTTCAGGATTGGTTTTGCTCATTCGCGCCTTTCAGGCATTTGATGGTGCCGAATTTCTTGGCATTAAAAAAGAAGCATCACCCATGTTAGTCCAAAAAGGAATGTATCAATACGTGCGCCATCCCCTTTACTTCGCGACCATTGTGCTCATTTTGGGTCTGTTTTTATGTCTGCCTACCCAGAAAATGGGATTGACGTTAGTCATATCCTACATCTATATCGGCATCGGTTACCGCTTGGAAGAACGGAAATTAATTGCCATTTTCGGTGCTGAATATCAAGCGTACCAACAACGAGTTAAGGCCCTCATTCCATTTATTTTATAAGATGAATCCAAACTTTCCAGCCTTCAAACGGCTCATCACAAACCCCATTTTATTCAAGATATTTATCTTTCAAAAGCTTTCCGCAGCATTTTGGGCTGGACTTTCGATCGCGCATTTTGACGAAAAAACATGCGTCGTTCGGGTGAAATATTCCTGGTTTAGCCAAAATCCCTTTCGTTCCATCTACTTTGCCGTTGAGGCTATGGCCGCGGAAATGAGCGCGGGGATGTTGGCCTTCGGTCAAGTCTACAAACGCGATCCCGCCGTTAGCATGCTAGTAGAAAAAGTAGAGGCCACGTTCACCAAAAAAGCGACCGGCGTCGTACACTTCACCTGCGAAGATGGCCTTGCATTTAAAGCCGCAGTCGAAGAAGCACTCGTGAACAATTCAGGAAGTAAATTGGTTTCGAAATCGGTGGGAACAAATTCAGCTGGCCAACAAGTCGCTGAATTTACCATCTCATGGACCTTTAAAGCGAAGAATTGAAATGACATCTTATGACTTACATATAGCGGGAAGCCGCGGAGCCGCAGATCATGGCTGGTTGAAAAGTTT
>CAIUGL010000165.1 GCA_903898715.1 uncultured Cytophagaceae bacterium | reverse complement strand
ATCCAATTTTTTTTTTTTTTTTAATTTTGCTTTTAAATTCAAATAAAAAATTAAAGCGGTTTGGCTATTCGTTTTTATTTATTTGAGAACATTTGCTGAAAAGATTTGAAATAGTACGATTAAATCTATATTTTATTGGGCGTTAATAGATATATTAATGATTTCAAGTTGAATTCAAGATTCCAACTGAAAATGATTAAATATTGACTTTTTGTGCTATTTCTTGAAGGGCTTAGGTTAGCTCTATACTAAACTGCTCGAAAGTAAGACAAAAAAAATCAAGGGGAAGTTATCGAACTTAATTTAGATTATTCAAAAAGTGTAGAGCTAAATTGGCTTATTTTCTTATCACAAAACATCCGGATTTAGCTTCTTGAAAGCGAGAAAAAATTTCAAGAATGGCCTATTTCCTGTCCATGCATGTCCACAAACATGGCATCACCTACGAGTACATCTGGATCTGAATCCAATGCTTTGAGTATGTGTTCTAATGTATTTTTTGCGGCAAAAGTGTCCCCTGCATTCAAAAACAGCACATATTCACCGCTGACTACCTGAAGTCCCTTATTCATGGCATCATAAATGCCGCGATCTTTTTCAGAGATTACCTGATCAATGTCTTGCTTATACGTATTAATCAATACAAGCGTCCCATCCGTGGAAGCTCCATCAACAATGACATATTCAATGGCTGAACGATGCCCCTGTTCCAAGATGCTTTGGATGGTGCGTTCCAGAAATTTCTCCGCCTGGTATGTGATCGTGATGATGCTAAGCTTGGCCATCCGGGAGGTATTTGAGGTAGAGGTCAATATGCTTTTGGGCAATTATTTCTTCCTGATAGCTGCTTAATACTTTATCAAGTGCAGCCTCATTTGGTGTGTGGCTAAGTGACCATTGGATGCCGGAGGCGAGTTCGTTTGCCGACAAGTATGCTGCGACAAAGCCGTTCACTTCATGGTCAATCATTTCGGGGATGCCGCCTACGTGAAAGCCGACGCACGGTGTTCCGCAGGCCATCGCTTCCATGATGGTGTTGGGCAAATTTTCTTCCAAAGAAGGGGTAATAAATACATCCGCCGCCGAATAGATCAAACGCATTTTCGATGGATCAGCGATGTGGCCCAAACTTGTTGCCGGTAGGGGAAGTGCCTTGATTTCGGAGCTATCGATGACATTGCCCACAAGTAATAATTCCGTGTTTTTGGCTGTTGCTGGGTTTTCTTTTTTCCAGATTTCTAGTGCTTCTTTTAGGTAACTAAAACCTTTGGTTGGCGTATTTACCCGCATGGCAACAAACAATATGTATTGTTTTGCGGGGTTGAGTTGAAGCGTATTTTTAGCGTCGGATATCCGCTGAAAGAAATAGGTATCCAAGGCATTTGGAATAGATTCAATGCTGCGATGCGCGAGAATGGTGCTTTTTTCGGCACATGATTTTAGCCAGTCACTGCAGGTAATGATGTGTAAATTGGGATACTCAAATGCAAAGATTTTGCGCGCCCACATGCGATGTGAAATATCCCAGCGCTCGGGTTTATTCACAAATTTACACGACCCACAATTGGTCTGAAAATTCTCGCAATCTCCGCTGTGGTGGCAACCTCCAGTAAATGCCCACATATCATGCAAGGTCCAAACAACTGGTTTGCCCAATTTCAGTAGTTGCTCAATGTTACTGATGGATAGGAATCCAAAGTTGACCCAATGCAAATGAATAATATCCGCCTGTTGAATGGCGGGATGGCGGCTGATATCCTGGCCAATTAATCCTGGATTGAAAAGGAAACGGATGGATTTACTTTTTTCACTTGGCAGAAAATAGAGGCGTTCCAGGATGAAACGGATCCAGTTTCCTAGTTTGGCCCACAGGCCTTTT